>JANNJX010000465.1:0-3286 GCA_031396005.1 Burkholderiales bacterium | reverse complement strand
AAGCGGCGTGGCCCGGCGTGTCGAGGAAAGTGATCATGCCGCGCGGCGTCTGCACGTGGTAGGCGCCGATGTGCTGCGTTATGCCGCCGGCCTCGCCCGCGGCCACTCGCGCACGGCGGATGTAGTCGAGCAGCGATGTCTTGCCGTGGTCGACGTGACCCATCACCGTGACCACCGGCGCGCGTGGCAGCTGTTCGGCCTCGGCCGCGGCCTGTTCTTCTTCAGTGAAGGCCTCCGGATCGTCGAGCTTGGCGGCGAGCGCCTTGTGGCCCATTTCCTCGACCACGATCATCGCCGTCTCCTGGTCGAGTTGCTGGTTGATCGTGACCATCTGGCCCAGCTTCATCAACTGCTTGATCACCTCGCCGGCCTTGACCGCCATCTTGTGCGCCAGGTCGGCCACACTGATGGTTTCGGGCACGTGCACTTCCTGGATCACCTGCTCGGGTGCGGCGCTGAAGCTCGGCGCGTCGTCATGACGCTCACCGCGACGACCGCCACGCGGTGCACGCCAGCCCGACCGGCCACCGCCGCTGTCGCCCCGCGTCTTGAGCGCGGCGCGCTTCTTGGCAGCATCGTCGGCCCAACTCGAAGACAGTTTTTCGGACTTGACCTGCTTCTTGTCACCCGGTTTGGCGGCACCAGCCGATGCCGTGGCGGCGCCGGCTGCGGCCTTGGGCTTGTGGATCGTGCCCTTGATGGCTTCCTTGGCCGCTGCGGCGACTTCGGGTTTGGGCTCCTCGGCCTTCTTGGCGACCAGCGACTTGCGCGGCGCCGACATCATGGCTCGAATGGCCGCGGCCTCGGTTTCGGCAACCTTGCGGCGGCGCGCCAGATCGTCCGAGCGTGCGTTGTCCTCGGCCGCCTTGTCCGCGGCCTTGACCACACGCAGCACCGGCTTGGCGGGCTCGGCGGGCTTGGGCGGCTCGGCGGCCTTTTCAGTGGCCTTTTCAACGGCCTTTTCTGCTGCCTTGCCCGGCTCCGGCGCTGCTTTCGCGGCCGGCGCGGCGGCCTTGCCTGATACGGCAGCATGCCTGGCCTCGTCGGTCGCCTTGGCGACAGCTTCGGCAGCGGCCGTGGCGGCGGCTTCGGCGGCGGCCCTGGCGGCAGCCTCGGCGGCCTCACGCGCCAGCCGTTCGTGCTCTTCGCGCAGGCGGCGCTGCTCGGCCAGTTCGGCCTCCTGTTGGCGGATCAGCTCGGCCTGGGCGTGGGCTTCTTCCTCCCGGCGCTGGAGCTCGAGTTCCTCGGCGCTCGGCCCTGGCGCTTCCTCGACCGCGGGCGACGCGTCGTCGCGCTTGATGAAGACCCGCTTCTTGCGCACTTCGACCTGGATCGTGCGGGCCTTGCCACTGGCGTCGGCCTGCTTGATCTCGCTCGTCGATTTGCGGGTCAGCGTGATCTTCTTGCGCTCGCCGGCGGCGGCGGTGCCGTGCGCATTGCGCAGGTATTCGAGCAGGCGCTCCTTGTCGGCCTCATTCAAGGCATCGTCAAGAGACTTCTTGCTCACGCCGGCCGAATGCAGCTGATCGAGCAGCGCCGTCGCAGGGCGATTGAGCTGCGCAGCGAACTGGGCGACGGTGGTCACGGCCATGTGCGGTGCTTCCTATCCTGGGGTATTCGTGCGGGTCGGGGTGGGCGTCGGGCCGGTCATCAGGCGGTGAACCAGTGTTCACGCGCCTTCATGATCAAGGCACGCGCTTGGGGTTCGTCGACGGCGGTCATCTCGGTCAACTCGTCGACCGCCAGATCGGCCAGATCGTCGCGCGAATGGATGCCGCCGGCCGCCAGCTTGGCGATCAACTCCGGCGTCAGGCCTTCGAGGTCGCGCAAGTCCTGCGACACCTGTTCGACCTGCTCTTCCTTCTCGATTTCCATCGTCAGCAGCGCGTCCTTGGCACGAGTGCGCAACTCTTGCACCGTGTCTTCGTCGAAGGACTCGATCTCGAGCATTTCCTGCAGCGGAACATAGGCCACTTCCTCGAGGCTGGTAAACCCTTCAGCGATCAGGATGTCGGCAACTTCCTCGTCGACGTCGAGCTTGTCGACGAAGATCTTGCGCGCCGACTCGCTCTCGGTGGCCAGCTTGGCCTGCGACTCCTCGGCCGTCATGATGTTGATGCGCCAGCCGGTCAGCTCGGACGCCAGGCGCACGTTCTGGCCGCCACGGCCGATGGCGATGGCGAGGTTCTCCTCGTCGACGACCACGTCCATCACGTGCGGCTCTTCGTTGACCACGATCGACACCACGTTGGCCGGCGCCAACGCGCCGATCACGAACTGCGCCGGGTCGTCCGACCACAGCACGATGTCGACGCGTTCGCCGGCAAGCTCGGTCGTCACGCCGTTGACACGCGAACCGCGCACGCCAACGCAGGTACCGATGGGGTCGACCCGCCGGTCATGCGAGACGACCGCGATCTTGGCGCGCGAACCCGGGTCGCGGGCGCAGCTCTTGATCTCGAGCAGGCCTTGCTCGATCTCGGGCACTTCCTGCGCGAACAGCTCGATCATGAAGCCCGGCGCACTGCGCGAGAGCATGATCTGCGGGCCGCGCTGCGTGGGGTCGACACCCAGGATGAAGGCGCGCACGCGATCGCCGCTGCGCAGGTTCTCCTTGGGGATCATCTCGCTGCGCTTGAGGCGCCCTTCAACGCGCCCGCTCTCGACGATGATGTCGCCCTTGTCCAGCCGCTTGACGGTACCCACGAAAACGCGATCGCCGCGCGACAGGAAATCGTTGAGCAGCTGTTCGCGCTCGGCGTCGCGGATCTTCTGCAGGATCACCTGCTTGGCTGCCTGCGCGCCGATGCGCCCGATGGTCAGCGACTCGACGGCTTCCTCGATGTAGTCGCCGACCTCGATGTCGGAGATGCGGTCGACGGCGTCCGACAGCATCTCCTCGGCATCGGCGTTCTGCAGCCCGGCCTCGTCGGGCACGACCAGCCAGCGGCGGAAGGTCTCGTAGTTGCCGGTGTCGCGATCGACCGCGACGCGGATGTCGACCTCACCGCCCTGCAGCTTCTTGGTGGCCGATGCCAGCGCCGCTTCGACGGCGCCGAACACCACCTCACGCTCGACCGTCTTCTCGCGCGAGATGGCGTCCACCAGCATGAGCATTTCGCGATTCATCGATCCTGACCTCCGTCTTGCGCGACACCGGCCGCGGCTTGCGCCGCAGCAGCCGCTTTTGCGTCCGCGGCGTCGGCAGCCTTGCCCGCGGCATCCCCATTGCGGCTTTTGCGTCCCTTGAAGTCCACCACCGGCACCAGTCGTGCCTCGCGGACTT
>JANNJX010000470.1:0-38054 GCA_031396005.1 Burkholderiales bacterium | reverse complement strand
AAAGACGACGATGGCGAAGACAACTGACGACTCGCCACGTCCGCCGTCTGTTGCGAGAGGCTACTTCAGGCTCATGCAGTTGGCGCAGAAGGTCACCGGCGCGGCCCAGTCGCTGAACACGCCCAGGATGCCGACGTCCTTGGCCAGCACGTCGATCACGCGGTAGAGGTCGCCCTCGCGCTTGATGGCCGTGTCGAAGGTCTGGTAGTAGAAGCCGTTGTTGCCGTCGGCCAGGATGCCCGAGCGTTCGAGCGTCCAGGTGATGATGTCCAGACCCGCTGCCTTGGCGTCGCGCGCGGCCTGCGGTGCGAGCAGGTTGCCGTTGGCATCGGCCGTGATCAGCGCAAAGGTCGGCGGCGCCCAGATGCGAATGCCTTGCTGGCGGTACTCGCGCAACTCGGCGGCGCTCGGCAGGTCGGCCACGGTTGCTGCATCGTCCAGATAGACGGCCTGGCGGCCGAAGGCTGGCTCGTTCTGCACCCAGTACAGCACGTCGTTCTTGTCGAAAGATTGCGCCCAGACATTGCGTGCCGGCACGCTGGCCTGCTTGTATTCGTCGATCATCTTCTGCGCATAGTCCTACTGCGTGAAGCCGTCGAAGGGCATCGTCACGCTCGGGCTCTTCAGCTCGGGCATCATCTTCACGCCCAGCTTCTTGAACCGCGATGCTTTCGCCGTGCGTGAGCAGGGTGCCGCTGGTCGGGCCTGAATACAGGTCGGTGCGGAAGCTGGCCGTGCCGGCCAAGTGCTCGGCCACAGTGCGCGCGCGCGGGCTGGCGGCGTCCATCTTGCCGCGCAGCGTTCTGAACTCGGCGAGGGTGATCTCACTGGTGCGGCACTCCGCCGAGGCCGGCGTCAGCAGGGTGCCATTGGCGTCGAAGGCGGCCGGCGTGAAGGCCTTGATGCAGGTGGCGGCCAGCGGCGTGGCCAGGATGTTGGTGGTGGTGTGCAGGTCGTTCTGCGCATGGCGGCAGACCAGCTGCTGGTCCTTGGTGAACGTCACGTCGCATTCCAGGATGCCCGCGCCCATGCGTGCAGCGGCCTCGTAGGATTGCTTCGTGTGCTCGGGAAATTGCAGCGCGGCGCCGCGGTGGCCGATCGAGAAGTCGGTGCGCTCGTAACTCCTGCGCTTGGCCGCGCATTGCTGCAGGCGCTGCTTCAGCGGGCTGTCGGTCATGTCGTTGACCAGAAAGAACGGGCGCGGGACCAGTTGCACGCTGGGGCTGCGGTCGGCGCCGCGATCGTCATCGTCATCGCGGTCAGCAGTCGCCAGACTTGGCAACAGGCCGAGCAAGATCGCCAAGGCCAGGGAGAAGAGTTTGCGACGCATATGAACTCCTGTTTGCCGTGCAGGTCAGCAGTGGCACAACGCCACCCGTGGAGCTCACGCTAGCCGCCAAGAGTGAGGATGCGATGACTGCTCGCGGTAAGTCCAGCAGTCCGTCTGCCGCGCTGGCTGCAAAGACACTTCAATCAAAACGTCGCTATGTGCGCCGGCGCACGCCAATGCACGTGCTTCGAGTGCTACGGTCATAGACCCAAAGGCAAGTTGAGGACTTCACCATGCCGACCCTGAACGAAAAGCAGCCCGACCAGAAGCGGATCGTCGCCGCGCTGGCGTCGGAATGCCACGTGCCGATCGGCGAGATGGCGACACTCTACGAACACGAGCGAGCCGAGCTTGCGTTGAACGCGCACATCACCAAGTACCTTCACATCTTTGCGACTCGCAACGTCTTGGAAATCCTGCGACGGCGCGATCTCGAGGAGCAGGTTTCGGCCCCTGCCTAACCTGCCTGCATCTTCACCGTGGCGTCATACGGTGGTCACACGAAGTTGCTAGCCTATTGGCTGTCGTTTTCGGCCACCACACCGCCATGACGAAGCCCCTGCGAATTGATCGCTGTCTGCGCATCGCCGCCAATGCAAAGGGCAGAGATCTCGTCGTCGGCGACCTGCATGGTCATCGCAGTCTGCTCGAGAAGGCACTCGACCAGATGGACTTTGATCCACGCCGCGACCGCGTGGTGTCGGTCGGAGACCTGATCGACCGGGGGCCGGAATCGATGGCGACCCTGTCGCTGATCGAAGAGCCGTGGTTCTATTCGGTGCTCGGCAACCATGAATTGATGCTGCTGAATTTTCTTGGCTACTACGGCAGCCGCATGCATTCTAGAAAGTCGTACCCGTCCGGCGGCGGCGAGTGGATCGCCGAAGCGATCGCCAGGCATCCGAAAGCCATCGCGAGGCTGGCAGACAAGGTGGCGGTGCTGCCCCTGGCCATGCATGTCGAAGGCGTTGTCCCATTCAACGTGACGCATGGCGACCTGCACCCGATCGGCTCTCGCCAAGAGGCCCTGCTCGGTGAAGAGACCATCTGCGTGCACAAGGCGGATGCGGCCACATCGTCCAGAGTCCGTTTCGCCGCCGCAATGAATTCGCCGTTGTTCGAGTTGCAGTTTGAGCAGCATCGAGTCCGGATCAGCGAGTCGCCCATCGGGGCCCTGCCGATCACGTACGTCGGGCACTCCCCCGTCCACCCCATCGTCGTCCACGACTCCTACGTCTATATCGACCAGGGCGTGTGCGCGCCGACGCCAAAACGGGCAGACGCCACGCCACCCACGGTGCTGGACCATCGCCGGTTCGCCTGTTGGGTGAACGGTGTAGCAACGGTGCGCCAACGCCATTCGCAAGCCTCGCTGCCACGCTCGACGCGCGCCGTCTCACGGGCTGCTGCTTCATCCGCCTGATCCGCTGCGGCGGCTTCTGACTCGCGGTTGCCGTCCATCGCCGGCGCTGACGGGCGATAGGATCGCGGCCCGCTACCGCATTGCCGTGAACTGCCGTGACGAGCCACACCGAAATAGAACTCAAGTTCCTCGTCCCGCCCGCCGCGCGTGCCGGCATTGCGGCCGAGCTGGCGCGGGGTTTGGCCACGCACGATCGCCAATCGCTGATGGCGCTGTATCTCGACGCGGCTGACCGGCGTCTGGCCCAAGCGGGGCTGGCCTGGCGCCTGCGACGCGAAGGACGCCGCTGGATTCAGACCTTGAAGGCGGGCGGCTCGAGTGCGTTGGAGCGATTCGAGCACCAGGCGATGCGGCCCGACGCCACCGCCGACGCTGCGGAGCATTCCGGCACGCTGCCGGGAGACCAGTTGATCGCACTGCTGCGCCAGGCGCGCATCGACGGCACCGTGCATGCCGTGCGCTTCAGCACAGAGGTCCGGCGCACGACGCGCCGGATACGCACGCGCGGCGCGGTCGTCGAAGTCGCCTTGGACGAGGGCCGGCTCGTCGCGGGAGATGCAAGCCAACGGATTCTCGAGATCGAGTTCGAGTTGGTTTCGGGCTCGCCAGGGGCGATACTGAGTCTTGCAGAACGCTGGCGAAAGCGGTTTGCACTGATCTATGACCCGCGCAGCAAGGCCGAGCGCGGCGACAGCCTCGCCGATGGCGCGCCGTTTCCGCCGCTGCGCAAGGCAGCTCGGCCCGCCTACGCCAGCCATGCGACGGCCACACAGGCGTTCGAACTCGTGCTCGATGAATGCCTGTCGCAGATCACCCGCAACGCGATCGGACTGATCGTTGGCGACCCTGACCGGCGCGGCGAACATGTCCACCAACTCCGGGTCGGCATCCGACGCCTTCGCAGCGCGCTGCGCAGTTTTCGGGGCTGGGCGCCGACCCCGCAGACCGAACTCGTTGACAGCCTGCGCACCTTGTTTGCCGCGCTGGGCATGGCTCGCGACAGCGACGTGCTGGAAAGCGGTGTGATGTCCGAACTCGCGAAGGCTGGCGCGCCGCCGGTGAAATTCTTGCCAGGCCCGGCTGGCCCGGATCCGGTCGAGCTGGTGCGGGCCCCCGACACGCAGCGCACGTTTCTCGCCTGGATCACCTGGCGATCGACGCTGGCCGAGTTGCCGATCGACACGCACCCGATCGACGACCAATCCGCCCTGGCCGAAGGCGCGGCGCCCCAAGCAGCCTCGCAAAGCGCAGAAGCCCGGGACGCGGACCCAACGCCTCGGCCGCTTGCCAGCGACGATGCGCGAACCTTCCGCCGCAATGTCGGCCGTCGCCTGCGCCGTTTGCATGCTCGCATCGTGTCGGACACGAACACGTTCGATGCCCTCGACCACGACGGCCTTCATGCCCTGCGCAAACGCATCAAGCGCCAGCGCTACGCGGTCGATTTCTTCGCCCCCTTGCTGCGGCGACGCGAGGTAGAACGCTACCTCGGCGCTCTCGGCGCAATCCAGGATCGGATGGGTGCGCTGAACGACCTCTTCGTCGCCCGTGCGCGCTACCAGACCCTCGACACGCCTGACCCTGCCGCCTGGTTCGCACTCGGATGGCTCGCGGCCCGCGTCGCGGAAGTCCGCGCGCTGGCCAAGCCTGAACTGGCGCGCCTGGCCAAAGCCGATCCGCCGAAGCCTTGAGGCGACCCGCGGCTCACACCATCGACGCACCCGGCCTGCCGTCGAAGACGATTCACGACCGCTCCGGATAGGCCGTGCCATTCGGTCGCTCGACGCTGGTGACGAAGCGAAGGTCGAACTGCGCAAGCGGGCGCGTCAGTTCGGCCTTGAAGTAGCCGCGGCGATCGCCTTCGTAGTACTTGATGTGCGGGCGGTCTGAAAGATCGGGTTGCGCGCGCCGCTGCGCAGCACGTCACCGAGCAGGCGCGTCCGCGCGGCCGGGTAGCCGTCCCAGGCGTCGTTCCAGAACCAATTGGGCTGAATCGTCGTGTGCTCGAGCTGGGCCATGAGCAATTGCTACGCAACGATGTTCCAGCGTGCACGCGACGGGGCAAGCCCATCGGCGAGCCAATGTTCCTGCTCGCGGCCGAGCATGGTGGGCTCGCCGCCGAGCGCGGCCGCGCAGCGCAGAGACTCGCCGTCGCCGCACGGGTTGCCGCTGCGGTATTGGCGGTCGTCGAGCAGCGCAATCTCTGCCAAGCGGCCGTAACGCAAACGGCGGTGGATGCTCAGGCGGCGGAACTGCGGCTTCGCATCGCGCTCGCGAATCGGCATATGTTCGTAGTAGGCCTGATAGGCGGCAGTGCGGCGCGCGGTGAACTCGGGCGACGGCGACGCGTACTCGGGCGCGAGGCCCGAGTAGTCGTTGGCCACCTCATGGTCGTCCCAGATCAGTGCAAACGGAAAACGCGCGTGCGCCGCTCGAGCCGTCGGAGCAGGTGCTGTGGTTGTGGAAGTCGCCGGCGAGGTAGGTGCCTCGGTTCTTGCCCCCGTCCTTGTCGGAGGCGTCAGCGCTGCTCTTCCCGACGCCGTTCATGCGCGTGCCGCAGGCCCTGCCGGCCGATCTGGTGCGCGGCCTGGTCGAGCACTTCAGCGCGATCGCCGACCGGGAAAACAGCTTGTCGCCGAACCTCAGCCACACGGAGATGCTGAAGCCGCAGGACAGCCCGCTGCTGGTGGCCGCGGCGCAGGCCGTCACGCCCAGGCTCGCCGATTTCGGCGCGCTGCTGTTCGGCGAGCCGCTGGGCTGGTCGATCAAGGAAATGGGGGTCAACCTGCTCGACGTTGGCGGGCGCCAAGCGATGCACAACCACGCCAACAGTTTCATCTCGGGCGTGGTCTACCTGACGCCCACGCACGCCGACGCGCGCACCGTGTTCATGAAGTCACCCGGCGCGTCGAGTTCTCGTTCAAGCACGACCACGCCGGCGTCGAGGCCGGCCCGTACAACGCCGACAAACGGGTCAGCCCGCAGCCCGCAGCCCGAGCCCGAAGACCTGGTGCTCTTTGCGAGCTACCTGATGCATGCGGTGCCGCCCAACCCCGGCCCGCGCCGCATCACGATGGCGGTCAATGCAATCCCCACCCACATCGATTCCTGGGGCTACAAGATCATGTTCAGTGGTTGAGAGTTTTGTCGTGCTCTGGACTGACTCAGCGCCAGAACAGCGCCTGCGCGGCGCCGAACACCGGCTCAGGCGCGGGCACTTGCACTGGCTCGGTCGGTGCGGCGCCGGCTGTCGCTGCACCGGCGCTTCGGTCGAGGATCTCCAGCCGGCCATCATGGTGCTCGACCAGCGCGGTCAGACTGTCGACCCAGTCGCCGTCGTTGCAGTACAGCGTGCCGTCGATGTCGCGCATCTCGGCGCGGTGGATGTGGCAGCAGACCACGCCGTCGGCGCCGCGGCGGCGCGCTTCGCGGGCGACGGTGGCTTCGAAATCGTCGATGTAGCTGACCGCGCGCTTGACCTTGTGCTTCAGGTAGCGCGACAGGCTCTAGTACGGCAGGCCGAGCCGCGCCCGCGCGCCGTTGAACCAGCGATTCACCTTGAGCGTGAACTCATAGGCCGCGTCGCCGACGTAAGCCAGCCACTTCGCGCACTGAATGACGCGGTCGAACAAGTCGCCATGCGTGATCCACAGCTTGCGGCCGTCGGCGGTGACGTGCATGCAGTCATCGACGACCTCGATGCCGCCGAAGCTGTGCGTCACGAAGTGGCGCGCGAACTCGTCGTGGTTGCCGGGAACGAAGACGACGCGCGTGCCCTTGCGCACCTTGCGCAGCAGTTTCTGCACGACGTCGTTGTGCGACTGCGGCCAGTACCACGAGCGGCGCAGCTGCCAGCCGTGGATGATGTCGTCGACGAGGTAGAGCGTTTCGCAGTGCAGGTCACGCAGAAAGTCGAGCAGGGCGGCGGCTTGGCAACCCGGCGTGCCGAGGTGCAGATCAGAGATCCACACCGTGCGCACGCGCAGCTTGCCGACTGCAACTTCGTCATCGTCGTCGGCACCGTCCATGAAGTCGGGGCGAGGCAGCATGGATGCCCATGTTGGCGCCCGCTCATGACGTGAGCGTGAACTCGCGCCGCTTGCGGCGCGCGAGCAACGGTCAGCGCAGGCGCTTGAAGCTCAGGTGCCCGATGAGCCGCTCATCGGCGTGCTGCACCGTGCGCTCGTCCACGATCTCGACCAGGCCTCGCTCGGCCAGCTGCTTGATCTCGCGCGCCGCATCGTCATAGACGAACGGGTTCTCGAGTGAGCTGCCGGCATGCGGCAATTCGCTGACGGCACCGAACGAAGAATCCAGGTAAGCGGCATGGGCGAGCGTAGGCATCTGAACAACTGCTTTCTGCGACGTGAGGGAGCCGACAGGGCTCTGGCGTGCGCAGCGATCCTCTGCGATCCGCGAGCGCGCCACAAGCTCCTGCACCCGTGCTGCTCGCAAAAAGTTACGTCGCCGTGACGGTCAGCATGTACTCACGTACCGCTCAGGAGCCAACAACCCCGCCGTCGTTCTTGCGAATCACCACCGTGGCCGAGCGTGGCCGGCCCGCCGGGTTGTTGTCGGGCCAATTCGACACACGCCGCGGCTGCTCGGGCTCGCTGCGCTCGCTCGGGCTTTCGCCCGGATGCTGGATGTTGATGAACATCGTGCGGCCGTCGGGTGTGGCCGTGGCGCCGGTGATCTCGCAGCCGGCCGGGCCGGTGAGAAAGCGCCGCACCTCGCCGCTCCTCGGGTCGCTGGCCAGCAGGCAGTTGTTGCCGAGTTTGGCCAGGTCGCCCTTGCCCATCGCCGAGGTGCTCATGTCGGTCTGGATCCAGAGCACGCCGCGCGAATCGGTCCACAAACCGTCGGGGCAGGCGAAGGCGTCGCCGCGGACATTGCCCTTGGCCTCGGCGCGCTCGTTGCCGGGGTCGCCGGCAAGCACGTAGTGATTCCACTCGAAGGCCGTGCCATCGAAGCCGCCGTTGTCCTTCCAGCGGATGATGTTGCCCATCGTGTTGTTGGCGCGCGGGTTGGTGGCATCGACGGCGGGTTGTTTGTCGCCGCCGCGGTTGCTGTTGTTGGTCAGCGTGCAATAGACCCAGCCCTGCTTGTCGATGTCGATCCATTCCGGGCGGTCCATCTTCGTCGCGCCGAGCAGGTCGCTGGCCTGGCGCGTCTTGACCAGTAGTTCGCCCTGGTCCGCAAAACCATTGGCGGCGGTGAGCGGCCCCTGGCCGTGCGTGAGCGCGAGCCAACGGCCGGTGCCGTTGGCGTCGAAGCGCGCCACGTAGAGCGTGCCGTGGTCGAGCAGCGTCGCGTTCTCTGCAGAGCCGCCGCGCTTGATCTTGTCGCGGCTGACGAACTTGGTGATGTATTCGAAGCGCGCGTCTTCGCCCATGTAGATCACGGCGCGGCCGTCGGCGGTGACGGCCGTCGTCGCGCCCTCGTGCGCAGCGCGTCCGAGCGCGGTGCGCTTGACGGGCGTGCTGCTCGGGTTCATCGGATCGATCTCGACCACCCAGCCGAAGCGGTTCGGCTCGTTCGGATGCTTGGTTGCATCGAAGCGCTCGTCATGCTCGTGCCAGCGGTAGCCACCGGCGCCGCCCTTGCGCAAACCCCAGCGCTGCTCGTGCGGCGACAGCGTGTCGCCGCCGCTGAAATAGAAGATGAAGTTTTCTTCGCAGGTGAGGTAGGTGCCCCAGGGCGTGATGCCGCTGCCGCAGTTGTTCAGCGTGCCCAGCACGCGCGTGCCACTCGCATCGGCGGCGGTGCGCAACAGCGCGTGGCCGGCGGCTGGACCGCCGAAGGCCATCGGCGTGTTGGCGGTGATGCGGCGCGCCCACGGCGACGGCCGCACCACCGACCAACGGCCGTCTTTCTGCTCGATCTCGATCACCGACACGCCATGCGCGGCCTGCGATTTGCGCACCTTGTCGCGCGTCCAGGTCTTCATGCCGTCGGTGTGCAGCAGACCGTCGTCGCTGTACTCGTGGTTCATCACCAAGAGGCCCGTCGTCGATCCGTTCTGCGCGAAGAAGTGAATGCCGTCGTGGTGCATGCCGAGCTGCGTTTCCTGCTCGGCGGCGCTGTTGCTGGCGTCGAACTTGAAGGCTGCGTTTTCGCCCGACAGCCCGACCGGGTCGCCCCAGGGCGCGATGACCTGAAAGCTGTAGCCCTCGGGCACGGTGATCGCATCGGCGGTGGAGATCGGCACGCTCTTGAAGCCGAGCAGCGCGGCGCTGCTGCCGCCGCCGGTTGCGCAACCTGCGAGCGGTGCCAACAGCCCCGCCACCGCGGCGCCGAGGCCGCCGCGCAACAAGCTGCGCCGCGCGGGATCGCTCAGCTCGTGGATGCTCGGATTGGACGAGAGGTTGCTGTCCTCCATCAGCGAAAAGTCTTTGGCCATGGGCGTGCGTCGTGCGGTGGTGAACAAACCGCTGACGGTGCCTGCGACGCGTGACAAGTGCATGACAGTCCCGACCTTGCCAGTCGAAGTTCTTTCATTCGATCAACCCGACGTCGCGCGCTACCGCAGTGGCTTGACGTTTGGCTTCTTCGTCGCAGCGCGACGCTTCGGCGGCTCGATGGCAGCCAGCAGCGTCTCCAGGGCGAACTGTTTCTCGGCCATATAGTCGTGTCCGTCGTAGTGGCGGATCTGCACGCCGGTGAGGCCGTGTGATTGCAGATGTCCTCGAACCTCGCGGCTGATTCCACTGGCGGCTAACAGGGTCTCGACGCCGGAGCGGACACGTTTGAGCTGAAAGCCGTCGATCGAAGCGCCGGCTGCTTCGCGTGCCCAGCCCGTGACAGTGGCCGCTTCGACCGGACGCGAGCCCTGCATCGACGAAATGACGTACTCGCCTTCGCGTCTGAATTCGCGCAACACCGCCGCAGCCTTTGGCAACAGCGGCACCACATGCGGTCGCGCCGCCCGACCGGGGCGGCCCTTGGCATCATGGATCGTGATCGACGCGCTGGCCGTTTCGCTCCAGCGCAGTTGCAAGAGCTGATGCACGCGTTGGCCGCCGGTGAGCAGGTGCAGGCGCAGCGTGCTGCCGCGCAAACCATCGAGCCTGCTGATCACTTGCCAGTAGAGCCTGAGTTCGCCGGCCGACAAAGGATGCTTGTCCGCGCGGTCGAAGCTCGGGTCCCGCTTGGTCTGCGCTGCTGGATTGGCCTGCACCGCGAAGGCCTTGAACGACACGGGGATCGTTGCCGACATTCGCACGTCGATGGCGCATTGGTATGCGGCTCGCAAGTACGACCTGAGCTTGTTCGCGGTTCTCCCCTTGCCTTGCTCGACCAGTCGCCGCTGCATGTCGAGCACGTCATCGGCGGTCACCTCGATGGCGGGCCGGTTGGCAACTTCAGGCCACGGTTCACGCACGTGCGACTTGAAGATGCCGGCTGCATCGACGTGGCTGCGCCGGCCTTGGGCCTTGAGGTGAGCGAGGTACGTCTCGAGCAAGTTGTGAAGGGTCTTCGTCGATTGTTCGGCTTGCGCCGCCTGGCGCGCTTCGAACGCCTCGCGCTGTTCGGCCTTGAACTCGCGCAAGCCGCCCGTCAGGCGGCGTTGCCCATGCTGGCTGGCCAGCGCACGGCAGCGTTCTCGTGCCGCAGCCAGACTGAGACCCGCGGTGGAGGGGTCGCGCTTTTTAGGCGGGGAGTGCGGATCGAAGCGACCGATCGGCTCGCGGTGCGTGCGTCCTTCATGCGAGTAGCGCCAATAAAGTTGAACACTGCCACCGGACAGCCTGCGCGCTTGCAACGACCCGCCGCTGTCGATCTTTTCCAACGTGACGAACATCCCGTCGGGAAGGTCCTTCAGAAACGACGCCACGCGCGCCACGGCGTTGGTGCCAGTCCTGGTGCCAGTGGCACCATTACGGACTATTGCAGCCATGTTCGTCGTCAGTCCGTGTTTCATGTCTCGTGCCAGTCTGGTGCCAGTTTCTGGCCCTATGCTATAGGAATTTGCGACACGTCAATGGATAAGCGGCTGAATCATTGCCTATGAAAAGATCTCCCAGAACGTCCAAGAGCGTTTCAGGAAATCCAATTATCACGGACTCTTAATCCGTTGGTCGAAGGTTCGAATCCTTCAGGGCCCACCAAAATCCCTCAGCGAATCAACGAGTTGCAGGCACCTTGTGCCGCGCAATCCGTTGTTCGACCGGCCCTTGTGCCGGATTTGCGCCGCGGTTTTCTCTCGATGACGTGAGCCGCTCGGCCCAAGGCGCCAAGTGATCGGCCGCCAGATGCGCGTAGCGCTGCACCATCGCGTAGCTCGCCCAGCCGCCCAACTCCTGCCGCATATGCAGCGGCGTTCCGCTTCGCACGTGCCAACTCGCCCACGTGTGACGCAGGTCGTGCCAGCGAAAGTTCTCGATGCCGGCGCGCTTCAGCGCCTTGTACCAAGCCGCAGTGCTCAACTGTTCGATCGCCTTGCTTTTGAACGTGGACACGACTTCTCTGTGCTTGCCGATCTGCTTTTGCAGGATCGCCACGGCTTCGCCGTTGAGGGGTACAGGAATCGCTTTGCGGGCCTCCGCTTCGTCAGGATGAACCCAGGCCAGCCGTCGGTCGATATCGATCGCTGACCAGCGCAGGCCGGTCACGTTCGCGGCACGCAGACCCGATGCCAAGCTGAACGCGGCCATGTCGCGAAGGTGCGGCGGCAGTTCGCGCAGCAGCCGGTCCGCTTCTTCGTGCGTCAAGTAGCGCACACGCCGCGTGGGCTCTTTCAGCATGCGCACGGCCGGAGCGCGATCCAGCCACTGCCACTCGCGCATCGCCTTGCGCAGGATCGACCGGACGAGCGCGAGCGTGCGATTGACCGTTGCATTGCTGCACCGGTCTGCGAGCTTCGCTTGTGTGACGTGTTCGATCATGTCGCGCGTGATGCGTGGCAACGGCGGCCTGTTGCCACTGCTACACGCCGGCACACCCGCGCAGGCTATGGTCATGCTGCAGGCCACCTTGACGACCTTTCCCGAGGCAACCGTCGTGCGAAGTGCGCCCCTGGCGATGGAGGTGGTCTTCACCACGCCCGTCGGTTTCAGAGACCAGGTCGAATTCCGGATCGACCCCCAGGCGCAGCGCGTCGACTTTCGATCCCGCTCGTTGTTCGGCTTGTTCGACTGGGGCAAAAACCGCTCTCGGATGCAAGAGTTCAAGAACCGCTTCGAACAGCTAGAACGATGGGCCCGCGCCTCCCGTGGTCTGGCGTCGGCCGCGGACCGGCTGGCCGTCAACAAGGCGCCCGCATGGTGACCGAGGGCGTGAATGAGGTGGCCAGGGAGTCGCCGCCGCTGACCGTGCTGTATGACGGTGCATGCCCGTTGTGCCGCCGCGAGATTGGCCTCTATCGCGGCCTGCAGCCGAACATGCCGGTGTGCTTTGCCGATGTCAGCGACGCTGCATTGCCGCTGCCGCCCGCCACCACGCGAGAGCAACTGCTGGCGCGCTTTCACGTTCGCGGCAGCGACGGCCATTGCTCAGTGGTGCGCAAGCGTTCCTGGCGCTTTGGGCCGCGCTGCCGGGCTGGAGCTGGTTGGCCCTGGCCGGTCGTCTGCCGGGCGCTGCCTGGGTGATGGAGCGCCTCTATCGCTTCTTTCTGCGCTGGCGGCCGACGCTGCAGCGCTGGGCGTTTCGGTGGGACCAGCCCGACGTGCCGCGCTGATCTCAATCACTCTACTTTCGGATCGCCCCCATGACTTCGATCGCCCTCGTCACCGGTGCCAGCGGCGGCATCGGCCGCGCCCTCGCTCATCAGTTGCAAGCGCAAGGCTGCCGCGTCGTCGCGGTGGGGCGCGATGCCAGCCGCCTGGCCGACGTGGACGGCGCGGTGCGCATCGCTGCCGACACGACCACGCCCGAAGGCGCTGCGCTGGCCATCGCCGGCTGCCAGGAGCGCTGGGCGCGGCACCAACGCTGCTGGCACACTGCGTGGGCAGCACGCTGATCGCGCCACTGCATCGCACCCGCGCGGACGCCTACCGCAAGGTGATGCGCGTCAACCTCGACAGCGCTGTGTTCATGCTGCAGGCCTGGATCGCCTCACTGAACGGTGAGCGCGGCGCTGCGGTGTTCGCCAGCTCTGTGGTGGCGCGCATCGGCGTGGCCAATCACGAAGCATCGCCGCGGCCAAGGGCGGCGTCGAAGCCCTCGTACGCAGCGCCGCGGCCACCTACGCATCGCAAGGCGTGCGGGTGAACGCCGTCGCGCCAGGCATGACCGACACGCCCATGACGGCGGGCATGCTGAAGATGCCCGCGATGCGTGAGGGCGCCGGGCGCCAGTACCCGCTGGGCGGCGTGCAGACTGCCGACCAGGCGGCTGACGTGATGGTTTGGCTGCTCGGCGAGGGCGCCGCCCGCCTCACCGGCCAGGTTATTGCGGTGGACGGTGGCTCTACCACGGTGCGGCCACTGGTGAAGTAGTTGTGAAGTAACTTGAAGCGACGGCCAGGAGTTCCGAATGAGCGAAGACCCACGCTGCTGCGGCAGCGGCACCTGCATCATCGACATCGAAGGCCGCTGCTGGTGTGGACAGCAGTGGGATGGCCGGAAGATGTGCCATGCGCCGCTGGCGTCAGCACCGGCAGCAGTGCCTGCCGACATGGCGGAGCAACCGAGTTCGCCCGCCGTGCGCGACTCATAGCCGAAAACCTTCGCCGTTTCGGCCGAGCTACGGGAAGGTGCGATGTTGTCTCTGGTGCGCCGGCACCCGCGCGAGCACTCAGCTCAACGGCGCGTGGACGACCTTGCCGCGGGCAATGAGTTCGTCAATGCGCGCCATCACCAGCGCGCCGTTGGCCGAGTAGGGATCGAAGTCCGGCCAGACGATCTTTGTTTGCGGGTCCACGTCCGACAACCTGACGCGCGCCATGGACCATTCACCGTAGCGCCGCTCGGTGATGCTTTCGCAATGGATCAACTCCAGATCCTTGTGACGCGGATCCGCAAAGATGCGCGCGTACAGGCGCGTGACCGTGCCACGCTCGCCTTCGAGTGCCTGCAGGAAAACACCTTGTCCCTCGCAGAGCACGCCTGTGATGTCGTTTTGCGTGTTCCAGGCATGTGCCTTGAGCAAAATCGAATCGGTCAGCGTATGGGTGTGCGGGTCCACCGCTTTGCTCACGTAAATCAGGCGGATCAGCATCGGTCCAAATATCCTCGAGGTTTCCGAGCCTGGGCAAAAAGGCCATGCAGCATGCGGTGAACGAGATTACATCGCGGGGCTGCGGAGCAAGTGATCGAAAGCCGAAAGCGCCGCCTTCGAGCCCTCGCCGCTCGCGATGATGATCTGTTTGTACGGCACCGTGGTCACATCACCCGCGGCAAACACGCCGGGCAGGCTGGTGGCGCACTTGTCGTCGATCAGGATCTCACCGTACTTCGACAGCTCCACAGTGCCGCGCAGCCATTCGGTGTTGGGCACCAGACCGATCTGCACGAACACGCCTTCTAGCGCCAAATGGTGTGTGTCCCCGCTCGCGCGTTCCTTGTAAGCGAGGCCGTTCACCCGACCGTCGGTACCAGTGATCTCCGTCGTCTGCGCACCGGTGTGAATCTCTACGTTCGGCATGCTCTTGAGCTTGTTCACCAACACCGCGTCGGCCTTGAGCTGGTCGGCAAACTCGATCAGCGTCACGTGGGCCACGATGCCGGCCAGGTCGATCGCGGCCTCGACCCCCGAGTTGCCTCCGCCGATCACGGCCACGCGTTTGCCCTTGAACAACGGGCCGTCGCAGTGCGGGCAGTAGGCCACGCCCTTGTTCCTGTACTCCTGCTCGCCGGGCACGTTGACGTTGCGCCAGCGCGCGCCGGTGGCCAGTACCACCGAGCGACTCTTCAGCGCCGCGCCGTTGGACAGCGTCACCGTGATCTCGCCACCTGGCTTCGGCGCGGGCTCGATGGCGGTGACGCGCTGGCTGTTCATGATGTCCACACCATAGCTGCGCACATGCGACTCCAGCGCGGCAGCGAACTTCGGGCCTTGCGTCTCCTTAACCGAGATGAAGTTTTCGATGCCCATCGTGTCGAGCGTCTGCCCGCCGAAGCGCTCGGCCACCACACCGGTGCGAATTCCCTTGCGCGCGGCGTAGACCGCTGCTGCGGCACCGGCCGGGCCGCCGCCGACGATCAGCATGTCGAATGCTTGCTTCGCGCCGAGCTTGGCGGCATCGCGCGCTGCGGCGCTGGTATCGATCTTGGCCAGGATGTCGGCGATCTCGATGCGGCCAGAGTGAAACATCTCGCCGTTCAGGAACACCATCGGCACGGCCATGATCTGGCGCGTCTCGACCTCGGGTTGGAACAGGCCGCCGTCGATCGCGACGTGGCGGATGCGCGGGTTCAATACCGCCATCAGGTTGAGTGCCTGCACCACGTCCGGGCAGTTGTGGCAAGTCAGGGACATGTAGGTCTCGAAGACGAAGTCGCCACCGTCTGCCGATTCGAGTGACTTGATCTGCTCGATCACGTCCGCCTCCACCTTGGGCGGGTGTCCGCCGGCCTGCAATAGCGCCAGCACCAGCGAAGTGAACTCATGGCCCATCGGGATGGCGGCGAAGCGCACACCCATGTCCTCTCCCGCGCGGCTGATCGAGAACGACGGGCGACGCGCATCGCTGCCATCGTGCCGCACACTGATCTTGTCGCTGAGCGCGCCGATCTCGTCGAGCAGCTCACGCATCTCTTGCGAGGCAGGGCGATCGTCAAGCGAGGACACCAGCTCCACCGGCCGCGTTACGCGCTCGAGGTAAGTCTTGAGCTGGGCCTTGAGGTTGTCGTCCAACATGGCAGAGAATCTTCTGTGTGGGGTTGAGGGCGTATCTGCCCACGCCCGATCGACAGCCCTTACCCGATGATCGGGCGGTCTGGCGACGGGCCTGAAGGTGCTGAGTCGAGCAGCGAATGCTTAGATCTTGCCGACCAGATCCAACGACGGGGTCAACGTCTTGGCGCCTTCCTGCCACTTGGCCGGACACACCTGGCCGGGGTGCTTGGCCACGTACTGGGCAGCCTGCACCTTGCGCAGCGTTTCCTTCACGTCACGCGCGATCGCGTTGTCGTGAATCTCGGCGGTCTTGATGATGCCGTCGGGGTTGATCACGAAGGTGCCACGCAGCGCCAGACCTTCTTCCTCGATGTGCACGCCGAACATGCGGGTCAGCGTGTGGGTCGGGTCCCCGACGAGCGGGAACTTCGCCTTGCCGACGGCCGGGCTGGTCTCGTGCCACACCTTGTGCGAGAAGTGGGTGTCGGTGGTGACGATGTAGACCTCGGTGCCCATGTCCTTGAAGTTGGCATAGTTGTCGGCGGCGTCTTCCACTTCGGTCGGGCAATTGAACGTGAAGGCTGCCGGCATGAAGATCAGCACGGACCACTTGCCTTTGAGGCTTTGTTCGGTGACTTCGACAAACTTGCCTTTGTGGAAGGCTTGCGTCTTGAACGGCTGCACTTGGGTGTTGATGAGGGACATGTACTGCTCCGCAGATTAAAAAAAAAAATGATGGAAAAAATCTAACGAACCAAGTATTGCTGCAACGCAACATTGCGTGGGTTGAATGCATAAATCCTGTCAATCAGCGAAGGCTATCGCTCTGGTGTTCCCAAGAACCCTGTCAATCGAGCGGCGGGATGTGCGGCTCGCGAAAGTGCGCAATGCCCAGCACGTATCGCAATGGCCTTGCTGACCCACGTGTGCGCAAAGAGGCCTAGTCTCTGCGTACAGCGCGAGTGAGAGCCAAACCGATTGACAAGATCGATCTCAACTCATGGAAGCGCACGTGCTGTCGCCCTGCATCTATCCCGACCAGGGTTCATTGACGACCGATCCAAGGAAAATTCACATGCACGACATCATCGACACCGCCGTCGCGGCGGGTACCTTCAAGACCCTGGCTGCTGCCGCCACCGCCGCCGGCCTGGTGGACACGCTGAAGGGCCCGGGCCCATTCACCGTGTTCGCCCCCAGCGACGATGCGTTTGCCAAGTTGCCGGCCGGCACGGTGGACGGCTTGCTGAAGGACATCCCCAAGCTGACGGCCATCCTCACCTACCACGTGGTGGCAGGCAAAGTCATGGCCGCTGACGTGATGAAGATGGACGGCAAGACCGCGGCCACCGTCAACGGCGCGCTGCTGAAGATCAGCACCACGGGCGGCGTGAAGTTGAATGGCGAAGTCAACGTCGTCAAGGCCGATATCGCCTGCACGAATGGCGTGATCCACGTCATCGATTCGGTGCTGCTGCCTTCGGCCTGACTTCCAAGCCAAGACGCCAGGGCCCGCGCGGGCCTTTGGTGTCCAAGGCCCGCAGGCTGCGGCCTGCGGGCCTTTTCTTTGTGACCCGCACGCTTCGTTTTGCGAGACCTGTTCGACGCCGCGGTTCTTAACGCTACGCCTTTGGCTCGGCAATCCCTTCGTGCGCCATCAATCGCCGCAACACTTCTTCGAGGAATTCGCGGCAATGGCCACTGGCGCTGTACATCATGGCGTGCATGGCCGCGTCTTTGATGCTCGTGCTCTCGCATTCGAGGCTGTAGCGCTCGAAGGCGTTGAGTTTGTTGAGCAGGTCGGCCAGGTGATTCGGGCACTCGCACTGCACCTTGGACGGCATCTGGCTGAGCTGGTGAAGAAACGCCTCGTCGTACCGTCGAGCCGATGCCGAATGCATCAGCATCTGCGCGAAGGCTGCGGGCGGCGTGGGGTCTATCGACAGACCGAGCTGGCAAATGCGAGCGATCTGCGCTGGGTCCGCTGGCGAAGCCAATGCGATCACATTGGCGTTGTCGAGCCTGGACAGGATTTGGCGGCTCCCAAAGCCGTAGACCACGATGACAACCGGTGCTTGGATCGCTGTACGCAACTGACGCAGCGCTGCCGGCAAGTCGTTGCGAAGCACGGGGGCATCGACGATCACGGCATCGACTGAGGGCAGCGACCCGGGTGCAGTCTCGGCCAGCGCGGGCAAGCTTGCCTGCACCCGCACATCAGAGCGTGCCTTCCACGCCGTCTTCAGCACGGACGCCAGTGCGGACCCATACACCAGCACTTTGCAGCTGCCTTTTCGCGCCTTAGCCACTGGCGCCGGCGTGTCCTTGAATCGAGCCTTGATCTGCCGGTCGGTCAGCGCGGCGACCGTGCTGATTGCCTGCCCGGCATCGACGGCGGCCTTGACGAGTGACAAGCGCTCGATATCGGCGCGCCGGTACAGGCGAACGTTGCCCGCGCTGCGCGTGGGCTGCACGACCGAGTGACGTGACTCCCACACACGGATGGTCTGCACCGGGATGCCCGTGAGATGGGAGACCGTCGCGATCCGGTACAGCCCATCGATGGAAGTGTCGGCGCTGGGTGGGGCGGTTTTCATGGAACGGGGATCCTGGTCATTGCGCACCGTATTGTCGACGGCCCGCTGGCGATGCCGCGCTTCGGGCACGTTCGAGCAGCACCATGTGCGGCAACGTCAATGCGGCCAGGCCTACGAAGACCAGTTGCATCACCCAAGCCTCCACCGGAAGATCGCCTGCCAGCACACCGAACAGGGCTGCCGTGACGAGCACGGCCAGCGTCGGCCAAAACGCCAGCGCGAACGCGCGGCGGGCGTCGACGACCTGCAGGCTCGCGAGCGTCCTCAGGATGTGTCGCGGGCTGTGCATGGCGCAGAAGTAGACGATGAACGCAACCAGCGGCGGCGCCGCCACGGACAGCGCAGCCAGTGCCGCCAACTCGCAGGTGGCATACCGCGATGTCCTGACCTGAAGCGCACAGGCCAGCGCCGTCGCGGCCAACCATGGTGCTGCAAGCTGGCTCAAAACGGGTGTCACAGCAGCGGCGCTGGTGGAGCCGGCCACCAGGCCCAGCAGCCGCTGCAATTCCGCGTCATGCCACAAAGCAGGCAGAACGATCACGGCGCCGCCGTAGAGGCCGCGCATCAGCCTGGAGACACCGACGGCAGGGTCACCGCCGAAGTGCAGCGCTGAGAAGATCAGGAACGCGCACAAGAAAAGAGTCGGTGCGACGATCCAGAGGCCGACGACGGTTGCGGACAGACCGACGTAGTGCAGCGAGAACCATGCCCATCCTTTGAAGTCCGCAACGCCAAAGAGCTTGCGTGCGATCACCACATCGAAAGCGCCGTGGGGCATGCCCAGCAGCAGTACCAGCGCGCCTGCCACCAGAAGTTCGTGACGGGGCTCCAGCCTGACCCCAACCAGGCTGGCGATGACGAGCGCCAGCGCGAGCCCGCAGAACACCCGACCCTGCAGCTGCAACGCAGGTGTCACAGCGGTTGGGCCTGCACGGCTGTCACAACAGCAGGGCCTGCACGGCCCTGAGCGGCGCGGGCAGCATCAGCTGGCGCAGGAACAAGCCCGTGGGCAAGGACGCAGCCACGGCGACACGGTCCATGAAAGTGGCACGGTCACTGAGGAAGCGCACGACACGGGGTGTGGCGGCACGCTCGAACAGGCGCGTGAACAACTCGGGGCCGCGCTCGGGATGGGTGCGCAGCACGTCGAGGAACAGGCGGTCCATCCACCGCGTCAGCAGAGGATCACGTCCGTGCCCGATCGCTGCCTGACCGCGGCGCAGCGCTTCGCCACAGCCGTCGGCCCAGCGCTGGATGCGCTGGAAGGCGTAGCCCGTGGCGGGGCGGGCCGCACCGCTCATCAGCCCGGCGCGCAGATGACCGGAGCCGAGTGCCGTGGCCGGCAGCGTGATCCCCATCGGCAAGATGCCCGCTTCGGTGCGCGCCACAAAGGTTTTCGCATCGCCGCACCGGCGCTGCACGGCTTGCTGCTGGCGATGGGCGAGGTCGGTGGGCCCGCGCGGATGGTGATCGAACAACGTGGTTTCGACCAACGCACGATCGCAAGACAGTGGCAAGACATACGTGAAGGCGACAGCCCCCGGCGAATCGTGCGCGAAGTCCATCAGCTCGACGCAGCTGGGATCGAACACCGGCCGCTCGCAGACCAGTTCCTGGCCCAGGAACGACTGCCACAGCGCCGAGTCACCGTCCCTGGCCGCCCCCGGTGGCCGGGTGTCGACCACCTGTGCCGCCGTCAGGCCACCGGCCGAGGTCTCGATGCGCCAGCCATCCGGCACCGGCCTGGGCGGCCCCAACACCGACACGCCCGTCTGCAGTCGCACGGCATCGCTGGCTGCAATGGCCCGGCGCGCCTGGTCGTAGAAAGCGCCGGCTTCCAGCATCTGGTAGGGCGTGTGCGCACAAGCGACATGCACCGCCTGGGATCTCGAACGCACTGCCACGCGCGACCAACTGCGCCTGACCAGCGTCTCGTAGCGGTGCGGGCCCAGGCGCCAGAAACACCAGCTGCGGTCGTTGGTGTAGGCCGAGCGCGACTCGAGCACCATCACCCGCCGACAGCGCCCGGGTTGTTCGGCCAGCCGCAACGCCAAGCTCAGCCCCGCGCAGCCACCGCCCAGCACGACGAGGTCGAGATCAGTCTGCAACGCCAGTCTCCGTGGCCCATGCCGCAGAGGAGCGGCGTGGCTGGGCTGCCTGCGACAGTGCAAAGGGCAGTCGCGCTGCATCGCTGGGCCGCCGGGCGGCCGGGGTGGCGAGGGCACGCAGCGTGACCGCCAGTTTGCCAGCGGTGCTGACCTTGGCCCGTGACGACCAGCAGTCGAACTCACGCTCGCGCAACACGGTGCCGATGCCACGGTAGACCCTGGCGGCGACCAGAATGCCTGTGCTGGCGCCGGCCGGCAGGTAGCGCAAGCCCTGCTCGCCGCTGGCGTAGTGGTGGTCGGCCGCGTCCAGCAGCATGCGCAATGCGCGGGTGACGGTGGCCCTGACGGAAGGCGTCGGATCGATGAGCGCCACGGGTTCGAGCGGTCCCACCAACGTGGCGGGCAGGTAGCGCCGGCCCAGCACGGCGTCATCGCGCACGTCGCGGCAGATATTCGTCAACTGCATCGCGATGCCCAGGTCGATCGCATGCGGCAGGGCCTCGGGCGCGGTCACATCGAGCGCCGCCGTCATCATCAGGCCCACCGTGCCGGCGACCCGGTAGCAGTAGTGCAGAAGCTCGTCCATGTTGGCGACGCGCACTTCGCCAAGATCGCCCTCGACACCACGGATCAGTTCCAAAGGGACGGCCGGGTCGATGCTGCAGGCGCGCATCAGCTGCAGCATGTCGACTGTCTCGGCGGTGTTGTTGCCATCGCACTCACCGGTCTGCAAGGCTTGGCGAATGACGGACAGCGCGGCATGGGCCGCCGCCGCATCGGTCGCTTCGTCTGCCACATCGTCAATGCGTCGGCAGAAACCGTACAAGCGGGTCGCGCGCTCGGCATGCCGGGCATTGAGCAGCCTGCGCGCCCAATGGAAGCTGTGGCCGCGTTGCGCCAGCAGCTCGTCTGCGGCGGCGTAGACGGCCCCTGATGTCACAGCGGTTGCGATCCCGGTCATGCGACGGTGGACTCTCGCCGCACGACCATTTGTGCTGCAGGGACCATCGCATCGACGACCTTCGCCGAGCACAGCACGCCAGGCAACCCCGCACCGGGGTGGGTGCCTGCGCCCACCAGATAGAGGTTGCGGATGCCCTCGGCACGATTGTGAAAGCGGAACCACGCCGACTGCCTGAACAGCGGCGCCACCGAGAAACCTGCACCGTTGACGCTGAGGTAGTCGTGCTTGAAGTCGCGCGGCGTCATGCTGAACTCGGCGGTGATGGTCTCGGCCAGCCCCGGCAGGATCGTGCGATCCAGCGCCGCCACGATGCGGTCGCGCAGCCGCGGCCCTTCGACGGCCCAGTCGATGTCGGCCTGCAGATTTGGCACCGGGCACAGCACGTAGAAGCTTTCACAACCGGCGGGCGCAAAGCTGGGGTCGGTGGCGGTGGGCCGGTGCAGGTAGAGCGAAAAGTCTTCGCTCAACACCTTCTTGTTGAAAATCTCGTCGAGCAGCTCGCGGTAGCGATCGCCGAGCCAGATGGTGTGATGGGCCACGCCTGGGTAGGCCTTGCGCGTACCGAAGTACAGGACGAACAAGCCCATCGAATAGCTCGCCGCGGCCAGCTTGAGCCGCGATGACCAGGCTTGTCGGGCCTTCGGGATCATCGACGTGTACAGGTGCGCGGCGTCGGCATTCGAGACCACCAAGTCGGCCGCCAAGACACCACCGTCAGTCAGCTCGACCGCCGTGGCCACGCCACTCTCGATGCGGATGCGCTCCACGGTGCGGCCCAATTGCACCGCGACACCCCGACGCTCCATCAAAGCGCCGAGTGCGCGGGTGATCGCTCCTGTTCCGCCCATGGCGAAGAAAACGCCGTGTGCCCGTTCGAGGTAGTGGATCAACCCATAGATGCTGGTCGTGTCGAAGGGATTGCCACCCACCAGAAGGGGCTGGATCGAGAAGGCCTGACGCAGCTTGTCGTTCTTCAGGAAGGCTTTCACCAGGCCCCAGACGGTGCGATCACATCGCAAGCGAACCAGGCTCGGAATGACCCGCAACATCGTGCGAAACCGGTCGAACGGCTTGTCCGACAGACGCGTGAAGCCGATGTCGAAGATGCGCTTGGAGTGCTCCAGCAGGCGCAGGTAGCCGTCGCGGTCATCGGCCGAGATGCGTCCGATCTCGGCTAGCGTTTCATCCAGCGTGCCGCCGTAGTCGAAGTGGGCGCCGTCAGCGAAACAAAAGCGGTACCAAGGTTTCAGCGGCACCAGCTCGACATGGTCGGCAAAGCGTTCGCCGAAGAGCGCGAACAGTTCTTCGAAGAGAAACGGCGCGGTGATCACCGTCGGCCCCGCGTCATGACGGAAGCCGTCGCGTTCGAACACCTGGGCGCGGCCGCCGAGCTGGCGGCAACGATCGATCAAGGTGACCCTGTAGCCCTTGGCTCGCAAGCGCAACGCGGCTGCCATTCCGCCAAAGCCGGCGCCGACGACGACTGCATGAGGTGACGCCGCTGCCCAGCCGGTTGTTGAAGGGGAGCGGCGGGCGCGTGGCTCGAAGCTCGGGATGCGGGCCGGTGCGTATTCAGCACTCATGGTGACTTTCGATTGACGGGAACTCTCAAATGACGGTCGGCGGGGCCTCCGCCGCCGTCATCGGAGCGATCACCGCGTGACCGTTTCGAGCTCGGACTTGCGCGCAGCGATCATGAAGATCAGCACGCCAAACACGGCCTTCGCGACAACGTCCGCTACCGTGTAGCCGACCTGCACCGCTGTGGTCGCTGCACCGCCTGTGAAGCCGATCATCGGGAACACGAACACCACGGGGTAGAACAGCCAAGACACTACGGTCAGCCAGCGAGCCGCACTGATGAGCCCGCGGGCACTTTCGGGCTGCGCAGCGATCGAGTTCTTCAAGCCGACGAAAAGGTCGTAGACGATGATGACAAACGGGATCATCGCCAAGCCCCACCACAACCAGCGCGTGCCGGGATCGGACGAAATCTCGCCGGGGTAGCCGAGCACCACCATCAGGGCCGCGAGCAGGCCGAGCTTCGTTGCTTTGGCGCGCGTCTCGGCGCTTGACAAGCGCATCACGAGGATCAGTTCGACCAGCAGCAGCGGCACGGTCAGCAGCCAGTCGACGTACCGATACGCGTCGTTGAACGTCACGCCAGTGGGTTTCATCGTGCCGTCAACCAGCGTGTAAGCACCTTCCCAGCTGTTGAAGATCCGGACGTAGTGGTAGAGCGCGATCAACGTCACGAGACCGGTGATGGTGAGCGCTGTTCTATAGGGTGGCGTCACTTGTGAACGCGACAAGAAGAAGAAAACGGAAGCTGCGCCCATCACAGCAATCGTGAAGGAGAACGCGTTGTAGACAAGGCTGAATTGCCCAGGGGAGATCGAGTCCATGACGGCAGAGTTCAAGTGAAGAAGCCGTTAGGATAGTCGTTGAATAGGTGTTATATAGTTATTACCTATACAAAACCACACTCACAACACGATGTACGTCATTTGTCTCTTCGTTGTCGGGTCAGCGACAGCACTCGAACAATCAGCGGTCACCAACGCGAGGTTCCCATGATCCTGTCTGTTGCAGTCTTGATCACGGCGCTGCTCTTCGGCGGCATGACCCTGTACTCCTTCGGCTTTGCGGCGTTCTTGTTCACGGCGCTACCGACAGAGACAGCGGGCTTGGCATTGCGCCGCGCGTTCCCGCTTTTCTACCTGTTCGTGATCGTCACAGCGGCCCTGGCTTCGACATTTCTATGGCCGCACGATCCGTTGGCGGGTGCGCTCATGGCGCTGGTGGCGATCACCACGGTGCCGGCCAGGCAGACGCTGATGCCCGCCATCAATCGTGCGACCGACAGTGGGCAGCGATGGCGCTTCAAGTGGCTCCACGGGCTTTCGGTAGTGATCACTTTGGTCCATATTGCGGCAGCGGGCTTTGTGCTCGTGAGATTGGTCTGACGCAATCGCGCCTGGCCGACAGTGAGCGGCCCGCTGCGTTGTTCAGGCCTGCGACGCGTCGTCAGCAAGGTCGCGGGCAAAGCTCGCGATGTAGTTGACCGACAGGTCGCGCGTCCACCAGGCGCGATGGTGGAGCACCCGCAAATGGCCGGGTCCCGCCTCAGAGCAGCACACGCTCAGAGTCGGCTGTTCGGCGTATTGCCGACGTTCGGCGTGCCAGGCTCGAGTGCTCACAACGGGTCGAATTGACACCTTGAACGTCGGCTCCGCGGACACGGCGTCCCACTCTCCTGGGAAACGTGCACACGCGCTGAAGTCCGAAGCGATCGTTCAGCGTGTCGACCTGCAGGCGTGGCGCATAGCAAATGCGTTACACTGTCCACATGAAATCCGCACAGCTGCCTCCGGTCCGGGTCGAGGTGTCCGTTCGTCGGGAGATCGAGTCTGCTCTCCGCGCAGGTGAGAGCCTGTCTGAGTTCGTCGAGACGGCCGCCCTGGAGGCTGCCCGGCGCCGCAAGGCGCAGGAGGAGTTCCTTGCCCGTGGGCGGGCTTCGCTGGCGAAGGCCAGGCGCACCGGGGAGTTCTACGACGCCAACCAAGTCCTCGTGGCCATGCAGGAGCGACTGGAAACGCGCATGCGGGCGCAACGCAAGGACAAAGAAAAGGCCGGTAGCTCACGGTGAGCTTCTCGGTTCGCCTGACCCGCGAGGCGTTGGAGGATCTGCAACGGCTCGAGGAGTTCCTTGTCGAGTTGGCGTCGCAGCACGGCGACTACGATCTGCCGGTTCGTGCCGTCGAAGCGATCCGCCACGAGTTGCGGATCCTCGAGACCAACCCCTACACGTGCCGCAAGGCGGGAAGCAATCCGCTCGAGCGAGAGCTGGTCATTCCGTTCGGTGGCTCGGGCTACGTTGCGCTGTTCGAGTTCACCAGTGAGCACGAGGTCGCGGTTTCCGCGATCCGGCATCAGCGGGAAGACGACTACCACTGAGCAGCCTGCGCCGCGCCGCGCCGCGCTGAGCGTGCGCTTTTGATTTCAGGCGCACCTCGCTCCGCCGAGAGACGCGACAGACCGTGGGCACTTAGCGAACGTTCACTGCGCGCTGTCGGCCAGGAGGGTGCGGTAGGGCGAGGCGCGGTAACGTCGGCAAACCTCGTGACCGTCCATTCACTGACGCAAGGCGATCAACAGCACGCGACCCACAGGTTGTGGTTGACGTCGGTCGACGCCGGGCCCATCGCGTCGCGACCCGAGATGGTGGCGCGCGCGCGGTAGTCGGCCTCGAAACAGTGGATCAGCGCTGCCCGCATAGTCGCGTCGTCGGAGCCGATAAGGAGGTTCAGGCGCCGTCGGATTGCCTGCCAGTCCGTTGCGAATTGACTACGTGCTCATCGCCGCCGCGAACCTTGCACTCCCGCCGGCCGGACACCTGCCTCATGCGCCGGCGCCGAAGCGCGCCGTCACGTCCCCGTAGAGGATGTAGGAGTAAAAAGTCGGCGATACCTCGCCGTGGTGCTTGCGCAGGTCGCGCAGGGCGGCGCCGATCGGCAGCCGCTGCACGACGATCTGCTCGATCAAATCGAGCGTCGCCTTCGACGCGTCTTCTTCGTCGACCGCCCACAGCGGCGCGATGAAGGCGCGAAAGCGCCGCGCCAGCAGCGCGCCTGCCCAGCCGCCAACCTCGCCGATCGCGCCTGCCGTTGCGCCGACCTCGCAGGCGTTGAAGAACACCACCGTGCCGTCGCGCGTACCGAGCGCGATCTCGTCGCGGTCGACCTCGTCGGCGGCCAGGCTCTCGCCCTTTTCGAGCTTGATCGCCGAAGCCGACGGCGCCTGGTCGTTGAACAGGCCGTGGCCGGTGAAGTAGAGCATCGCGACCGGCGCGGCCGGCGGCTTTTCGAGCAGCTCCAAAAGCGCCTCGCGGGTGCCCGGCACCGACCGCGCGGCGTAACCCTTGGGCGCCGCGTTGTCGAGCACCTGTTTGGCCGTGTCCTCGGCCTTCGTCAGCTTGGCGGCGAGCTGGCTGTAGCGCGGCGCCATCACCAGCATCTCGCCGGCCGGAAGTCGGTTGCGCAGCCAGCCCTGGTAGGCACCGATCCAGCGCGCCACCGCATGGCGCAACGCGAGAGGTTCGTGGGTTTCGCCGGGGCGCGACGGGCGCATCAGCTCCCACGGCAGGTGCGCATCGTCGCTCACGAACTGGATCGTGAGCGGGCGTTGGTAGTGGTCAATCAGGGCCCAGTACGCGGCCTGGAATTCGGGCGGCGCGCGTTTCCACAAGCGTTCGCCGAAGCCTTCGATGCGCTGGCGGTGCTGGCCGCGCTTGAGCACCGCGAACTCCTTGAACAGCGCCGCGGCTTCGCTGCGTGGGTCGGCGCCGAGGTTGATGATGCCGGTCAGCTTGGCGGGCAACTTGTCGAAATAGGGCGTCACCAGGCGCCAGTGCATGCGCGTTGGCTGGTCGGGGTCGAACAGGGTGATGTAGACCGTGAGGTCGGGCTCGGCGGCCTCGGGGTCCACCGCGATGCCGCCGACCATGGGCTGCGCCTGCGGCGCGGCAGCGGCGCCGCGCTCGGGCGCCGCGGCGACCGTCAAGTTGCTGCACACGCCCGACCCGCAGCAGCGTGTACCCTGCCAGAACTGCGCATGCACCGCGACCGTGTCGCCGGCCTTCAAGGTCGCCAGCACGGTGCCTTCGACTTTGGCCGCGACCGATGCCCGGTTGCGCTGGATCGTGACTTCGGCGCGGCCTTCGTTGGCGAAGGTGATGCCGGCCGATACCAGCGTGACTGCCAACGGCAGCGTGTCCCAGGTGGCCGGCAGCGGCGCCAGCGTGAGCGGGCCGCCGGTGGTGGTTGTCGACGGCTGCGACAGCAGATCGACCGTCAACGTCACTGGCTTGCCGGGGCGCAGCGGGCCGTCGGCCTCGATCGACGGGTGGCGCACTGGGGTCGTGCCTTCGTCGTCGAGCGGCGCAGCGGCGGTGGTGGATGCCGCCGCTGCCGCCGCGGGCGGCTTGGCCATCGTGCGCGAGCGCGACAGCACCTTGGGTGGTGCAGGCGCAGCGGGTGGGGCGGGCGCCGACGTGGCCGGCGGAACCGGCGCCGCAGGCGCGCGGCCGCGCATGCGGCGCGGCGCTGCCGTGACATCGGTGCCGCCGACCGCGACCGGCTGGCCTTGCGCATCCAGCTCGACAAAGCGGGCGCGGCTCGGCAGTTGACCAGCCTGCTCGGCGCCGGCGAGCGGCTCGCCGGCGCGCGCCTTTTGGCTGCCTTCGTATTCGTGCAGGCCTAGCGCGGCTTCGAGCGAACGGCTCGGGTTGGTCTGCGCCTTGAGCGCCGTCAGCAGTTCGGCGCGCGAGAACACGTACAGGTGTTGGCCCCCCTCGCGCACGACGAGGAACCACGACTGCGACGATCGTTGAATGCGATCGAGCGCGTGCAGCGCAGGCGCATGCGCGTCGAGCGTCTCGAAGTCGCGCGTCCACTTCAGGCCGGTGGCCACCTGCGCAAAGCCGCTGGTGGTCATGCTTCGGCCACCACTACCAAGTCGCTCACCGGCGCCACGCCGTCGCCGTGCACGGTGACGCGCCAGGTGCCCGGCGGCAGCGCGAACTCGCCGCTCATCCAACCTTCGCCACGCGTGTCGTCGCGCGCCAGCGGTTCGTCGGCGTCTGTGCCGTCGGTGAGCGAGTGCAGCCGCGCGTGCAGCTTCGGCTGGCCCTCGGTGGCGCGCGCGTGCACCTGCAGGCTTTCACCCGGCAGCAACACGTCGTCGAGGTCGAGCGTCAGCGAGGCGAGGTCGTCGGCGCGCTGGAACTTGCGCCAGTCGATCTGGTCCGCGGTCAACAGCCCGACGAGGTTGGCCAGCGTTGCGTCGTTGTTCTGGATCGAGCCATGCGTCTCGGCGGCATAGACCTCGCGCTTGGCGCCTTCCATGTCCACCGGCGTCGCCGATGCACGCGGCACCGTGCCGTCGCCCGCGAGATCCTGGCCGCCGAGCCTGTTCACCAGCGTGCAGCGCCCACCTTCGATGCGCGCGGACTGCGCGGTTGGCTGTTCGGTGCCGACGATCGGCACCATCGTGTAGCCGCTTTGGGCATAGGCGTCGAGCTTGGCGTTGGCGGCCTGGGCGTCGATGATCTGCTGGTGGAAGGCGCGCGCGGCCGTCGCGCGGTCGGCGTTCATGTGTGTGAGCACACCGGCATGCGCGGCGTCGGCCACGCGCTGCGGCGCACCACCAGCATCGATGCAGGGATAGATCGGCAGCAACTGATAGACCGAGGTGAACGAGCGCAGCAGCGGCGAGAGATCGAGCCCGAAAGGGCCGATGCCCTTCTTCATTCCGTTTTCGATGAAGCCGACCGCGTTCAGCGCGCCCCGGTGCGGCGTGCCGAGCGTCACCAGCGCGCGGGTGTGTTGCCAGCCGCCCAGGCATTCGACGAACCAACGCGAGATCAGGCCGCCCATCGAGTGGCCGATCAGCACCAGCTTGGCCTGGCCGTCGCCGGACTCCGCGCGCCAATGCGCCAGCCAGTCCATCGCCTGGGACTCCAGGCGCTTGGCGGAGTGCTGGTTGTCGCGCCGCCAGTCGTAGGGGAAGGCGCGGAAGTTCTTGCCGTCCTCGAGCCCCAGGCGCGTGCACAACGATTCGGCGATGCGCGTGTAACCGTCCAGCTTGATCAGCCCGGGCACGATCGACACGTCGGGCACCAACCGGGTCGCGGTGACACCGTCGTCGATGTCGTCACCGGCCAGTTCCAGCCCGGTGATCGACTTGCCCAGGCTGGTCAGCGCGCGCCAAGCCACGCCCAGGCTCGGCGCCCAGACGTCCTTGCCGTCTTTGTTCGCCAGCACGCTGCCGGTGATGCCGGGCAGCAGGATCACCAGGTCTTTGTGGAGTGCCATCGCGAGCCCCTTTGATGCAGAAGTGCGTGCGCGTCTTATAGACGCGCCGCCGGCTCGCCGCAATGACGCACTCTGCGGCCGTTTGGGGTTGTGGCCTGGGCATCGGCGCGCTACAAGGCGCCGCATGCCCGTGCCGCCGACGCGCGTCAGCGCGGCCCGATGAACTGGGAATGGGTGCAAGGGCATTCTGCAGGCCATCGACCTGCATGTGCCCGGCGCGAGCAGTGCATCGATTGAATGGGTGTGCGTCAAGCGACCGGGTGGGTTCGCGGTAGTGGTATGACATTCGCTGCGAGGGTTGGCAAGTGCCGTTGTTCGTGACCCTTGGCTATCCGCTGGGCGTCACGGGGATCAAGGCCGCACTGCCGCCGATCGAGCATCCGGCGTGCGCTGCGCGCTGGTTCAATGCGATGGACGAGCGCGACGCCGTCGCGCTATACCCGCTCTAACCAAGAGCCGCCTCGATATCGATCCGGCCATTGAGAGCAAGATTGACGGATTAACGTGCGTAACCATACCAAGAACCGCCACGGCATCAGCGGCTACCTCGACGGTGCCGAAGTGGCGCGGCGCATCCATGACGCGCTGTAGCCCTCGCAACTCCGGCTCGCTGCCGAGTCCGAGGGAGCGGGGATGACGTTTCGTCCACAAGGTGCAAGCAATGACGTCCTACGCATCCGAATTCGCGAAGCTCGTACAATAGGCGACGAGTGCGACCCTACACGCTAAGGGCACGCAGGAATCCGGCGCGCTGGACGCGGCGATCCACGTGTGGGAGGAGGTACTCGCGAACCCTGAGTTCCTGTCCGCACAATTGGACGAACGGCTGCTTGCACTGAACGAGACCGGCGGCGAGTATCGCCAACGCTACCTTTTGCGAGGTCGCCCGGAAGACCTGGATCGCGCAATCGCCTGCCTTGAGCGCGCCTTGGCAGGGAGTCCGGCCGAGTCCGTCAACCACGCCGTGGCTCTCGGGAACCTTGCGAATGCACTCCGCGACCGGGCCCAGCGCTCAGGCGCGATCGACGACTTGTCTCGCGCCATCGCCCTATGGGCGGATTCCTTGGCGCTAACGCCACTCAACTCTATAGATAGGCCCACTCGGCTCGCCAATCTCGCGCTCGGAATGAGCGACCGATACGACCAGACCGGAGATCTCGGCGCCCTTGAGCAGGCGGTAAACCTGCTCGATGAAGCTGCAACGCTTGGATCGCCCGATAGACCCACAGCGCCCGCGCTACTCAACCTGCTCGGCGGCGCCCTGTCCAAGCGTCACTTTCGAACGCAGGCTCCCGACGATGCCGCGCGTGCGCTGGCCGCCTTGGAAGAGGCCGTAACTAGGTCGACCAACGATGATGTTCAGTTGCCAGCAATTCTGAGCAACCTTGCCGTGGGCTACGCAACGCGCCATCACTCCGGCAAGGACCCGGCTGATCTCGACCGAGCGATTGCCGCGCTCGGACGCGCCGTCAAGACGACAGCGCCGGGCTCGCCGATCCATCCGACGCTGTTGGGGAATCTCGCGCATATGCTCATTGAACGTCACGAAGCGCGCGGCGACCCCGTTGGCCTCGATTGCGCCATCCAGGCTTGCGAGGTAGCGATCGTCGAGACACCGGCCGGCGCACCGGCGCTTCGTTCTTGGCTCTTCAATCTTGGCCGAGCTTCGCGCATGCGCCACGCGCACTCTGGCGATGCCGCCGACATCGACCGCGCAGTCGACGCTTTGACACACGCCGCGCAGAGCACCCTTCCCAATGACCCGGAGCTTCCCAAGATGCTGGGACAGACGGGGCTCACTTTGCAGGATCGGTACCGCCTCCACGGAGCCCGGGTTGATCTCGATCGTGCCATCGCCGCGTATGAGCAGGCTCTAGCGGGCTTGCGGACGGGCTCGCACGACCGCGGGCACCTGGCCCACGCCCTGGCGTGCGCGCTCAAGCTTCGCTTTGATCACTTGGGCGAGCCCGCCGACCTCGATCGGGCCGAGTCGGCATTCCAGGAAGCCGCCGGCACGTGTTCCCCCGCATCCCTTGACCGGGCGAGCACCCTTGACAACCTCAGCGGTGTTTTTCAGGCGCGGTACCTCCTTACCGGCGATGCGGGCAATCTCGAACGCGCGATCGGGGTGCTTGAGGATGCGCTGGCCAGCGTGCCGGAGGGGTCTGTCGCGCGGTGGACGCTGCTCGGGAACTTCGGGACTGTATTGAGGGACCGCTACCTTCGGACGGGCAACGTCTCGGATCTCGATCGGGGGATCCAGGCCATCGAGCTTGCCGTTCGAATGACTCCTGCGCAGACACGCGAACTGCCGGTGATGCTAGGGAATCTCGGCCTCTCGCTCGTGCTCGCATACGAGCAAACGCATCTTACGGGGACCCTTGAGCGCGCGCTGCAGGTGCTGGAGCAGGCGGCGCGCGGAGCGCCGGGCCCGATCGAGCGCGCGTTCGCCAACGGCAGCTTCGGCTTGGCGCTGGCCGTGCGCGCTCGCAGCACCGGCCGGCCCGCAGACTTCGATGGCGCTGTAGCGGCTCTCCAGGCGGCGATCGATGGCGACCCGACGTCGCGCAATCTGGCGACCTACCTCGGAAACCTCGGCCGTGCACTGCTCGAGCGCCATCAGTTCGGGCACGAACTTGCCGACCTCGACCGGGCCATCGCGAGCATCGAGCGCGCCGCATCGCTGGCAGGAATGTCGCCACTTGGACCATGGCACCTTCTTAACGTCGCCGACATGCGCCGTGAACGCTTCCAGCTCACGGGCGAGGAGACCGACCGTCTAGCGGCCTCGCGCGCTTATGCGCAAGTTGCGCGGGCCGCGCTCGGCTCGGTAGCTCCCATCGGCCTACGCGCGGCATTGACTTGGGGCGACTGGGCGTTCGACCGGCGCGATTGGGAGGAAGCCTGCGAGGCGTACAGTTGCGGGCTCGATGCGCTGGATCAACTGTTCCGGACGCAGTTGTCGCACGACTACAAGCGGACCTGGCTTCGCTCGGCACATCGCCTCGCAGCCCGGGCGGCCTGCTCGATGGCCAAAGCCGGCCGCGCGCTCGACGCGGCCGTTGCACTTGAGCGCGGCCGCGCACTGCTGATCGCGGAGACGCTGGATCGCCGCGCCTATCTCGTGCGACTGCGCGACGCTGGACACGGCGATCTCGACGAGCGCTATCACCTTGCCGTGGCTCGATGGCGCGAGGTCGTTCGCGAAGACCCGATGTGGGCAGAGTCGTCTTTGGCCGATGACCCGTGGGCCGAGATGCTTGCCCGGCGCTGGGATGCGTGGCAGGTCGCCGGGAGCTGGTCAGGCGTGCCGATCGCGCGGCCGGCCGAAGATGTGGAGAGGATCAAATCCGCGCGTGCTGGGCTGGACGCGGCGATCGAAGCGATCCGCGAGATGCCGGGCTTCGAGGACTTTCTCAAGTCGCCGGGCGTGGCCGATGTGCTGGCAGCGGCCGGCCCGATGCCGCTGGTCTACCTCGTCGCCACGGATGCTGGCGGTCTCGCTCTTGTCGTGCGCGGGGAGCCACCGAGCGCGACCCCTGTGTGGCTGCCGCAGCTCTCGGCGTCGGCCTTTAAGCAACTCACCGTTGCCTATCTCAGTAGCTGCGCCGCATGGCGAGCCGAGCCGGCGGATCAGGCAGCGACAGCCGGGTGGCTCAACGCGCTGGCCAACGTAACGATGTCGCTGTGGCCGGAAATGCGCACCGTGATCGAGGCGCTCGGCACAAGTCCGCGTGCGACGCTCATTCCTTGCGGATGGCTTGCCTTCCTGCCGCTTCATGCGGCGTGGACACCCGACGCTTTGGCGCCGACCGGCCGCCGCTATGCGTGCGATGCCCTGACTCTCACCTACGCGCCCAGCGCCCGCGCGCTGGCCGCCTCCCAAGCCATCGCTGCGCATGCCCCAGCCGATGCGCTCCTCGCCGTCGACGAGCCGAAACCTGTGAGTGCGCTCAAGCTCGGGAACGCCACGCGCGAGGTGAAGCACGCGGTTTCGAAATTCAAGCGCCATCGGACCTTCCGGCACGGTGCGGCTTCCCGGATCAAAGTTCTGGACGCGCTGCCCGTTTTTGCGGTCCTGCACTTTGCATGTCATGCGTGGGCAAGTCTCTCCAGCCCGCTGGAAAGCGGCCTCGTCATGGCGCATGACGAGCTGCTCACCGTGCGCGACTTCCTCGACCGGCGCATCCCCGGCGCAAGACTCGCAGTCCTGTCCGCATGCGAGACTGCAATTCCGGGCGCCGAACTGCCCGACGAGTGCGTGGGACTACCGGGCGGCTTGCTCCAAGCAGGCGTGGCCGGGATCGCCGCCTCACTTTGGTCAGTAGCCGATGTCAGCACGGCACTGCTCATGCACCGCTTCTACGATCTCTGGCGCGGCGCGGAGAAGCTCGATCCGGCAGAAGCGCTGCGAAGCGCTGCAGCCTGGGTGCGCGATACCACTAACGCCGAAAAGGTGGCGTACCTCCTCGGCTCGCCGCCTCAGAAGACAAAGGCGCGCGATGCGGCAGACTCGCTGCATCGCGACCTGCTGCAATACCCTCCAGGCGAGCACACCTTCGCCCATCCATTCCATTGGGCCGCATTCGTGTATGTAGGCACATGAATCCGACCGTGTGCAGCTCGCGACGGCTACGCGTGCATTGCTGAGGTTGATCCGCCACTGCTCAGCTGCTCATGGTGCGGTCTCCGTTCTAAGAGCGGAGGAAGCGGCGGTTCAGGAACTGCGGAACGCTCTACGCCTGGGGCAGGGTCATCAGTAGTCGGGTCCTGCGGACACCCGAGGAGCAGATCACCAGGTCTGGACTTGGCTGCTGCGCTGCTGCTTTCGGTCGACGCGTGACGCGTGCGATGCAGTGTCGGATGACAAACGCATTGCCGACTTTCATCCTGGCTGGTCTGTGCGCTCACTTTGGGTCGAAATGGTCTGCACGCCGTACCCTTTGCGGCGCAGGCGCGTCGCGCACTCGGAGATCGGGCTGACGGTCGAGCGCCTCAGCATTCATGTGTTGGCTAAGCTGCCTGGGTCTCCCAAGCAGCCCCGGCGACTGAGCAGCAGCTATTCCGGCAGGCTCTTGCTCGGGTCGATCAGCACCTTGGCACCGGTCGAACGCTGGCCGTAGATCGCAATGGCCTCGGGCGTCAACGCCTCGGCCAGCGAGAGCCGCCGCCTGGTACACGGCGATCGGAGCCGCAGCGGTACGGTGTGCTCCAGTTTCAATGGGAGCAGTGAGGTTGACGGCATTCCCGCTCCCTGATGCAGCGCATGGGGCATGAGCGACGTGATGACGCAACCCCCGTCCCTGCGGGCACCGCAGCGCGTCTCGTCAGCGCATCGACATCGCGCTACGGTGAGAGGCATGGAAATCACCGACGAAGAACTCGTCGCCTTCCAGGAGGCGTACGCGATCGACTATGGCGAGGAGATCGCTCTTGACGAGGGGCGCGCAATGCTCGCGCGCCTGGTGCTGTTCTACGAATGCATGGGCGAACCACTATTCTTGCGACACGATGGCTGCGTTGAGCGTGCGAATGCGTGTCTCAATCGTTCGTGCGCGCTCGCCGCTCTCTGATCGGAGGTTGAGGAGCGCTTTCCTGTGGATACGAATTGCCGCTTTGTAGGCGGTTTGCGTGCGATCGCAGCGCGATTCGTCGACGCCGTCTTCGGGCCGGTCTTTCGCTACTTCGACGTTTTCGACGAGATCGCCGACTTCGGATGCTTCCGCGACCTGCCCAAGGTCGCGGCTTGGCGCATGGAACTTGGCGCGCGGGACTCGGTCCGCTGCGCCGTGCGGCCAGAGTATCCAGCGCTGCTGGCGAAGTTCATCCTTGAACGAGGGTCGGAGCTGTCACGGCAAGCAGCGAAGCTCACTCTCGGTTGACCGCTCGCGTCGGCAGCGAAGGGCAAGCAACGACCCAAGGCGGACTCTTGTGAATCAGAGAGCCGCCACTCGTTGACGCTCGTCAGCGGGACCGGCCTCAAAGTCCACCATCGAGGAGAACGAATCAAGAGCCCGCGGTAGGCGATACATGGTCCGACCGTACCGGACGGAGGTCGAAGATTCCTTCTGTGTCGTGGGGCAATTGCGAACGCGCATGCGCGTGCTAATGATGAAGATGACGTGCAGCGCGAGTCTCAGCGCGCCCTGATCTCACGAAGCGCAGAGATAAGGCGCTCGAACTTTGCGTCCAGTTCACCACCAGGAAATAGATCGAGCGCCTGTCTAGTGAGCGGGTGTCGTCAATCTCGATTTGAGGTACCGAACAATCCGATAGGCGCACGGGAATCAAGAAAATATCGCCCTGCGGTCGCTCCCGCAATGCTGCTATCGCATCCGCGAGTTCCGGATAGACGCCAGACTTCGAGCGGCCAACTAACTCCTCTGAAAGACAGCAAATTACGGCGTAGCTTTGTCTCATCGCGCGACGAATCGCGAGCTTCCAGTCTGCTCCAGGCAGGATGTCCTGGTCCCACCAAACCAGCTCGCCCGCTCGGACCAGACGCTCTCGCAGCGCGGCAACTTCCACAAGGTTGTCTCGGCAGTATGAAATGAAGACCTGGCGCGCTGCAGGTGCCGAACCAGAAAGTGGCTGTATCAGCTCGGCCCTTCTCTCGGGTACAACAGCCTTCGCGGCATCATCGCAAATGAGCTCGAAGGCATCAGGACCAAGACGAAGCAGCCCATCGCGCTTGATCCGTAAGATCTCGCAGTCTCCTCTGAGCGGCATGTTTGAGACGGCGGGTGCGGCACCGTGAGTCAGATGAGCATAGACGACGGGATAGCCTTCGCCGTTCCAGTTGTCGGTTGAGCCTTCGGCGCGAAGGCTCCCGCTCACGAGAAACACAATCTCCTCAGCACTCGGCGACAGCGGGAAGCTGATCCGCAAGTTGCTGGCCGGCACAGTAACCAGTTCACTGTGTGGAAGGAGAAATGTCCAGGGTGCTATCTTGCTCGCTTGAGAAAGTAGCCGCCAAACCGGTCTAAAGAATGGAGCGGTACTGCAAAAATTCTCTAGGACTTTCGCGCGTATCTCCGTCTTGAGCGCTCGCTCCACCGCTTCGCCACCGGGTGAACGTGCGAACGACTGCTTCAACTCCTCATAGGTGAAAGTAAGCAAGGCGGTGTCCTCCAAGCATTGCAGCGTCGCGGTTCGGCTACGGCGCAGTGCAAAGGCGAGCTCACCCCCAAGGTCCCCTGGAACCATGACCACACCTTCTTCACGCCTCGGCGCTTCTAACGCTGCATCCGCGGGAAAGAAAACCTGCAGTCGCCCGCGCAGGACCAGAAACATGCTCGTACCTGCATCGCCAGCACTGCACACGGTCTCACCACTGCCTCGTTCAAGCAGATTGCCCAGGCGGATCAGTTCTGGTCCAACGTGCTCGTCCTGAATTAGCTTATGAAGAAAGTTTCGCTTGCCCTTGATCGTCATTTCGCCGAGCGAACGCAGCGCTTGAACCGCGCGGACGTCGGCGTTGTTCAGCTCGATTAGTCGCCTGGATCTGTAGATCACCTCAAGAGCATTCGCAGAACTCACTGCTGCCGCGAGCAAAGCGGCGTCGGTCGTGGACTCGGGTTGCTCCCAGGTCGATATGAACTGGCCTTCACGCGACAACAGCCAGGCAGTCAAGGGCTGCGAGTTCCTGGGCTCGAGGCTCACGCGATGATGAAACTGGTACTCATCGGCCGCAGCATCTATCGCCATGCTGCGAAAGGTTTCCGTCGCTACCACGCGACTCGCCCCGCCGTACGGAAGCAGCCTTCCTGCAGTATTGATGCCGTGCCCTGCCAATTGGGGGCGTCCATCCGCGCCAGATACTTGGCTGGCATGCCCAGCGCTGGCTAGCACTCTCAGCGAAACGCGCTCGGTGACGCTCCATTGACGGAGTGCACTGACGAGATCTAGAGCTATCGCCGGCGCCACCTCGCTACACGGAATTGTAACGTGACCGCCGTCACCGCCTGACGCCCAAATCAAGCCTTCGGTCCCGTACTGTTGAAGGACTATGCCGACAGTTCGATTGATGCCATCGACGCGTGCAACTTGAACGTCTATCCGTGGCTCGGCCGAGTGGGCAACGATGTCGCAGGATACGAAAAGGTACTCGGTGAACATGCGAGTCGCTCCGGGTATGAACGGCTTGAGCCGAAGCCAAGGTTAACCCGACACGCGTGCGTCCCTTGCAGTGCCCTGGCAACAAGCTCGCAGTGCGAGCGTGCGGGAGACGCATTTCGGAGTCTTCGCGCGAGACACAGAAGGAAGTCATCGTGCGTGCGCTCGTCCTGGATGTCCGCTCTGCACGCACTGGCGCAACCGACCGCTTGTGGCCGAGCCTGTGCTCGGCGTGACGGTGACGACGTTGATCATGTGGGTCGTGGCCCTGCCGTTGTCGGCCGCGATGCGGGGCGGGGTCGGGCTCGCGAGCCCCTGGGTCTGGGCGGGGGCGGTGCTCTGGGCGATCGGCTTCTTCTTCGAAGCGGCCGGCGACTACCAACTGGCCCGGTTCCGCGCCGACCCGGCCAATCGGGGCCGGGTGCTCGATACCGGCGTGTGGCGGTATACCCGGCACCCGAACTACTTCGGCGACGCCTGCGTCTGGTGGGGGTTCTTCGCGTTCGCGATGGCGGCGGGCGCCTGGTGGACGGTGATCGGGCCGCTGGTGATGAACGCTCTGCTGCTCAAGGTCTCCGGGGTAGCACTCCTCGAGAAGACCCTGGTCGAGACCAAGCCGCAATACCGCGACTACGTTGCTCGCACCAGCGCCTTCATTCCTCGGCCGCCGCGAACCGGGCCGCGGACGGCGCCCGACTGACGTCCGCCGGCGACCGAGGAATTACCCGGCCCGCTGGATCGCTCCAGGGGCCGGGTCGGGGTTTACCGCTTTCCTACCGGGAACGCGACGCCCGCCAAGAGCGGGATGAAGCTGGTGCCCGATCGGCTGATGATCCGTGCCTCGACGAAGAGCGACGCGCCGC
>JANNJX010000466.1:0-7667 GCA_031396005.1 Burkholderiales bacterium | reverse complement strand
CCGATGATCAGGTCGATGTGCGCAACTTCGTTGCCGTCACCGACGAGCGATTCTCCGACCATCATGCGATCGATTTTTGCCATGGCTGTTGTTTCTCCTGGTTTCGGTTCTCGAAAGGTCCATTGGACACAGCGCTGTGATGCAGCGCTGCCGCAGGAGGTATCACGATCCATGCCACGGCAGCCGATGGCGACGAGGGGATTACCCGGTGCCGGCGCGCGGCCAGACCAAGGACGCCAGCAGCAACGCGGCAACGGTCAGATCAGCCGTGGTGCCCGGGTTGATGCCCGCGGCTTTGAGCTCGTCGTCCCAGGCGGCGAACGCCGGTTGCGCGTCGAGCAACGCACCGGCCGCAGCCTGCAGAAACCAGCGCTGCGCCGCGCTCATGACAGTCTGTGCCACGGTCTCGCCGTGTTTTCGAACAATGTGTGAATCGGGCAGACGGGCTGCCAGGGCCAGGAAAACGCGCTGCACGGCGTTGTGAGTGACGGCGCCCGGCAGCAGCAGCGGCAGCGCGATCTCGAACAGATCGGTGAAGCCGTTGGCGTACTGACGCGCGATGCTGTCGCGGCCTGCGGCCAGGGCCATCGCCTCGCGCAGGCCGACGCTCGGCGGGTGGCGCACGTCCTGCGCCGGCGCCTCGCCGAGGCCGCCGGGCTGAACGAAGGCGATGGCGCGATACGCCGCGGCGGCGTCATTGCGGTCGAGATCGGCGAGCACGGCTTCGAGTGCGGGCCGCAGGGCGAGTTCGGGCGAGCGCTCCGCGGCTGCGGCGATCGGCGCGCACAGCAACACGATGCCCAGATTGGTGTTGCAGCCGGCAGCCGCCCAGCTCGCGGCGACGGCCGCTTCGATGCGATGACCGACACGCTGCCCGGCGGCGAATAGCGGCGGCGCCGCGGCATGCGCGCTGGCGATGAACTGCGCGGCCGTCATGCCGTGGCCGGGTGATGCGAAGCTGACGTTGCCCGGCTTGCGCACTGCCACGTCGAGCTCGCAAGCGCGAAGAAACGCTTGCCGGGCCTGCTCGGTCACTGGAGGCCCCTGCGCGCTGTGCGCTCCAGGATGATCGCTCGCGAGCGGCCCGTCGCGATCATGCGCGCCGTGCGGCCGTGTGGGCAGCGAGCTTGCGCCCGAACAAATCGGCGACGATCGTGCGCGCAATGTTGAAGCCGCTGACGCGTTGCAGGCCCTGCCATGCCGCGACCCCGTTGACTTCGATCACCTGGATCGGCGCGCCGTGCGCCGACGGCATCAGATCGACGCCGGCATAGTCCATGTCGAGTGCCTGCGTCGCGCGCTCGGCGAGCGACGCCAGCTCGACCGTGAGCGCTGCCGCTTCGCAACGCGCCCCCTGCGCCACGTTGTGCACCCAGTGGTCGCTGACGCGGCGCATCGCGCCGGCGGCGCGTCCGCCGACGACGAGCACGCGCCAGTCGAAGCCCGGTGCGGCGACCGGCTCGACGAAACGCTGCAGGTACACCAGCCCCGCGTCGAACGACCGCAGCGGCAGGTGCACGCCATCGACGAGGCCGACGCGCTGCAAACCCCTGCCTTGCGAGCCGAACAGCGGTTTCGCCACGAGGGCGTGACCGGCGGCGCTTTCGCGGGTGACGATGCGCTGCGCTTCGGCAAAGGATTCGGTGGCCCAGGTCGGCGGCGTCGGCACGCGCGCGGCGTGCAGCAGCAGGCTGGTCATGGACTTGTCGACGCTGCGCTCGATCGCGCGCGCATCGTTGTACACCGGCACGCCGAGTTCGCGCAGAGCGTGCAGCACGCCCAGGCGCTTGGTCACCTGCTCGAAGCTGCCGCCGGCGATGCCACGCACGAGCACGGCGTCGGGCAACTCGCGGCCGAAGCCGGGCAGCGCCATGCCGTGCCACGACAGCGCGGTGTCGATGCGACAGTCGGCCAGATCGATGCAGCGGCCGACGGCGCCACGCTCACGCAGCGCCGCCTGCAACTGGCGCGTGTGCCAGCCGACCTCGTCGGTCATGATGGCGACGCGAGTCAGTCCAGCCACCACTGCTGCAAAAGCGCCAGGTCCACAGCGCCGGCATGAAAAGTCTTGCCGCTGTCGAGATTGCTGACCCACGCCTCAGCCGGCGCGAACAACGCCGGATCGATCTTGTAGAAGTCGTACTCGACGGCCTTGAAGATGTCGGCGAACGGCTTGCCGAAGTCTGGCGAGGTGCGCGACGGCAGTTGTTCGGCGAGCGCGCGCGCTGCGTCATCGCTGCCGCGCACGGCGAGATGCACACGGCCGCCGTAAAGAATCGCATCGTTGGTGCGGCCCATCGCCTGCACACCGTCCGGGCTCGGCGCGGGCAGCGGCGCGCTGGCAACGCCGTCGACGATGTGGCGCATGTCGAAGTGCAGCGTGTGCGCTTTGTGCAGCGCCACCTCGAGCACGCGCGACACCACCTGCGTCGTGCCGGCCAGGCTCGTCGTCGGCGTCAGCACGACGGTCAGCGCGTCAGGCGCGAGTGCGCAGTCACGCAGGATCTTGTCGAGAATGACGCGTGGCGGCAGTCGATCGACTTCGAGCACCAGCACGCCGTGATCTGCACGGTCGCGGTAGCCGAGCTCGGCGAACAGCGGCTCCTTGCAGGCCAGCGCGCGCGCCGGGCCGGAGCCGAGCGCGAAGAACTTCTTGCCGCCCGTTTCTTCCTTGCTCGCCGACAGGCTCCAGCCGGCGTACTGGCTGGCCAGACAGGCCAGTACCGGCTGCGAGCTGCGCACGTCGAGCCACGTCGGCCAACCTTCGCCGGAGCGCAAACGCACCTCGCCGAAGCCGCCCATGCAGATCTCGCCGATGAGCAGGCCCGCGGCGATGCTCCCCGGCGCGCCGATGCCGCCATCGACGATGCAGACGCCGCTGGGATCGCGCTGCATGCGCACGCCGAGCGTGTCGGCGTCGCGCAGCAGGGTCTCGACGAGAGGCCGCGCGTTGGCGTTGACGCTTTGCAGCGGTGGCTTGTCGCTCATTCAAAAGTCTCCAATGCGCCGAGCAGCGCGTCGGCGCGCTGCTGCAACTGATCCTGCACCGCGGCGATGTCATCGCCGGCGGCGCTGACGCTGCACACCGGCGAGTGCGCGCGAAAGCTCGTGGCACGAGGCGGCACATCGTGCACATGCGGCTGCGCCGCCAGCCATTGCGCGGCGGCCGGGCCGAGCATCATGTCGCGCCGTGCGAAGAGCACGGCCAAGCCGCGCGGCGCCAGCGCCGGCATCGTCGGCAGGACGTCCAGGCCGCCGTCGTCGCAGGCGCGCAGGTGTGCGTCGACGACAGGCAGGCCGTGCGCCGCGTACAGATCGAGACTGGCCGGCGGACGTGGGTTGACTTCGAGCACCTCGACGCGCGGCCCCGGCTCGCGCAGCAGGAAGTCGAGACTGCACAGGCCGCGCAAGCCGAAGGTGCCGACGAGCACCTGCAACGCCGCCGTCACCTGCAACTGCACCGCGTCGGACATCGGCAGCGGGCCGATGACGCCGCGCCAGGCGAACGGCGCCTGGCCGACCTCGCGCGTGAGCTGCAGATTGCAGCCGAGCAAACGCGCGCGCCGGCCGTCGGCGATGAAGGTGGCCGACATCGGCGTGCCGTCGTGCCAGCGTTGCAGGTACTGCGCGGCACCGAGCGCATCGGTGCTCGCGTTTTCGGCGCGCTGCACCTGCCAGCCGCCGCAGCCGGCAAAATCCTTGCACAGCCAGCCCCGCGCATCCGCCGGCGCGTCGTAGCGCACCGCCGGGTGCGCCACGCCGTGCGCGTCGAGTGCGCCGAAAAATGCGCGCGGGTCACGCACGCGGCGCACCGTGGCTGCGTCGTTGCCGATCAGCGGCAGGTGGCGGCTGCCGGCGTCGAGCAACTCGGGCTGGCCTTCGAAGCCGCTGCCGGCGATCCAGCCCTGCGCCTCGTCGTCGCGCGCGATGCGCGCGAGAGCCTCTTGCAGCAGCGTGCCGTCGAGCTGCAGCGTCTGCGCGGAGCCGATCGACTGCCAGCGCGTGGCCGCGCGGCAGGTGTCGAGATCGCCGAAGACGTCGAGCGCGACGACGCCCAAGCCCTCGCGCGCCGCCGCTTCGGCGAGCGCGCGCGCCGAGACCCCGGCGACGGCGATGCGTTTCACGCGGCTTTGGGCTCCGCGAGCACGGCGCGCGCCATCGCCAGCGCTTCGGCCACGCCGAGCGTCTGCGCGGTCTCGGCCCCGCGCATCTGCACGAGCAGGCGCTGCTGCGTCTGGTACTTGATGTTGCCGATGGCCAAGGCGCCGATGCCGACCGCATTGCTGCCGGCCAGCGGTTTGGCATCGTCCATCACGCCGAGACCAGCGATGCCTGCCGGCGGCACGGCGTTGACGTCGGCGGCGACCTTGAGTTGCGTTGCCGCGGCGAGGTCCTCCGCGCCGAGCACTTGCACGCCGGCGGTGGCGCAGGCGAGCACCACATCCGTCGCGGCGAGCAGGCCCCGGTCCCCGGCGGCGCCGCCTTGCAAGGTGACGCCGAAGCGCGCCCCGGTTTCGCGCGCGGCCTGCACCGACGACGGCGCGCTGCGCCCGGCCAGCGTGACCGCAGCGCCCAACTGCGCCGCCATCACGCCGGCGATGCGCCCCACAGGGCCGGTGCCGCCGACGATCAGCACGCGGCGCTGCGCGAGGCCGGCGCCATGCCATCGCAGCAGCGCGGCATCCACCGAAGCCACCATCGCCGCCGCCGTCGTAAACGCACCGCTCGGGTCGGCCATCAGCGAGACGACGAAGGGCTCGAACATCGCGGCGCGCGCCTTGTCGAGCATGTCCTGCGCCAGCATGGCGTCGCGCCCACCGATGAAGATGCCGCTGCGCCGTGCGCCTTTGGGACCGCGCGAGAAGATCGTGTCCTGCGTCATCGCGCCGATGCTGTCGGCGCCGACGTCGCCATAGGGCACGATGATCTGCCAGCCGGCGTCGGCGGCCATGTTGACGTCGAACGGGCTCATCTGCTTGCCCGGCGTGAACATGTGCAGGACGTAGGGGCGATCCATGGGCGGGCTTTCGAAAGAGAGAGCAGTCAGCGCGAACGCATGTCGCGCAACAGCGCGCCACGGTTGCGCGCGGCAACGATGCGCACGTCGAGCGCGGGGTCGATGACGACCGCCGCGCGCGCGGCCAGCAGCAGCGCTTCAGCGCTGGCCTGCGACGGCAGCACGGCAAAACCTGTCGGGCCCCACGAGCTTTGACCGATGGCGGCGCGTGCCGAGGTGTCGTTGCCGCCGAGCCATTCCACGAGCCGCCCGACGGCGGCACTCGTGAACGCACGGCCCTGCTGTGCCGGCGCGAAGTGGTCGCCGAGCACGCGCTGGACCTGGGTCACGCCGGCCGCAAAATTTGCGAACTCGCCCAACGCCGCGCCGGGCAGGATGCGCATCAAGACCTGATGGCAGATGTCGGCGGCCGCGGATGGCGCGAGCGGCGGCAATTCGACGAGTGCCCTTCGCTCGTCGCCACCTGAGAGACCTTGCAGGCGCGTGTCCTGCACGAGCACAACACGCCATGCGGCCGGCATCTCGACGCGCGACAGCAGCGGTGCCGGCCGGCCATCGGCGCCGGGGCCGCCATCGACGAGCAGCCCGCCGTGGTCGAAGCCGGCGATGCCGACACCCGAGCGTTGGCCGCGACCAAGCCACGCGGCCAACGTGAGCGTCTCTGCGGCGAGGCCATGCCACTGCGCGAAAGCCCTGCCGATGGCCAGCGCCAGTTGCGTGCCCGAGCCCAGGCCCGCGTGCGGCGGCAAGACCTGCAGCAAGCGCAGCTGCAACGGCTGCACGCGACCGGTGTGTTCGCGCAAGCGCCGCAAGTGCGCTGCGGCGCGCGCCACTTCAGCCTGCGCAGCGGGTGTGACGGCGACGACCGCATCGGCATCGGCATCGGCGGCACGCAACTCGACTTGCGTCGCCGGCCCATCGATCACCAGGCCGACGCTGCCGAAACGGCGGCCGAGCGAGGCCGACGGATCGAGAAAGCCCAGGTGCAAACGCGCCGGTGCGTCGACCGAGACGACGGCGTCGGTCTCGGGCTTCATCACGGGTGGAAACAGATGGGGCATCGTGCGGCGTCGAAGAGCCGTTTCAAAGCAAGCACCGTTCCGCCTGCAACAAGGCACTCGCGCCGCGATCCGCGGCCCCGACTGTGCCGCGGCAGGCACAGTCTGTGAGCCCAGCGCCGCAGCGTCATTCGTACTTCAGGTACTTGAAGCGCGGGTCGTCCGGCGTGCCTTCGAGCACCGCGTCGGCCTCGGTGCCGGGCTGCCACATCAACACCTCTTCGATCTTGTGCGCCAGCGCAAAGTCTTTCTCGGTGATGCCCTTGGCAGCATGGTTCATCAGCTTGACGGTGACGAAGGCATACGAGACCGTGAGATCGGGGTGATGCCACGCGGCTTCGGCCAGGTGGCCGACGGTGTTGACCACCATCAGCGTCGATTTCCAGCCGCTGGTCTTGTATTTGCGTCGGATCCAGCCGTCTTCGAAAGTCCACTTCGGCAGTTCCGCCGCAAGGCGCGCTGCGATTTCATCGGCAGCGTAGACCTCGTCGGCCGTCTTCTTTCGCCATTGCGTCATCGTCGTCTCCAAAAAAAGGCGAAGGGCCGCTCCCGAGCCTTTTTTGCTCCCCTCGGGGGACGGGCGCCGCGGCACGGCGACCTTGGGGCTGACGAAAACAAACGGGCTACGTCAGCAAGTGACGTAGCCCGTGTTGGTATCGATGGTCGGGACGGCGGGATTCGAACTCGCGACCCCTTGCACCCCATGCCAATATTTCGGGAATCCGTGGGTTGGCGTGGGACGTTGCTGCACAAAACTTTTCCTTGTAGATCAACAGCTTAGCACCAACAATGGAATTCAAGATGTCCCGCACCTGACCGTTCAAGCCCATTCACGGTTTACCCCTCGGTTTACCCCTGGGGCCGCCAACCCCCATGACACGCTACCCAAAATCTGGCCGCGGCCGCAAATGGACCGTCGCTGAATTAAAGGCCATCGGCCTGACCTGGCGAGGCGACAGCCTGGCAGACAGTGACGGCCTGGTCGGCACGGTGCGCATTGCCGATGCGACCGCCGTCACCGTGCACTGGCGCTATGCCTTCAAGCGCGAGCGCCGTGTCGCCTGGCACTACTGCGGCACCTGGCCGCTGGTCTCGCTTGAAGGCATTCGCGCCACGCGGGACGCGGCGCGCGAAGCGCTGAAGTGCGGCGCCGATCCCAACGAAAAGCGACAGGCCGATCGCATCGTCGAGCGCGAGCGCGTCCGGGAAACGATCGCCGCCGATCAACGTCGGCGTGCCGAAGACGCGACGCTCGAAGACATGGCGCGCGAGTGGCTTAAGACTGGCGTCCTGCGCAAGGACAGCAATGCCGAGCTGCGGCGCGTCTTCGAGAAGGACCTGTTCCCCCGCGTCGGCAGCCGAGCGGTGCGCCTGGCCACCGAGCAGGATCTGCGTGACACGCTGGTCGCCATCGTCGCGCGCGGCGCCAATCGCGTCGCCGTCAAACTGTGGCGCGATCTGCGGCAGCTGTTTGCCTGGGCAGAAAAGCGCCAGCCCTGGCGCAAGCTGCTGATCGACGGCAATCCGGCTGAACTGGTGCGCATCGAGACCATCGTGCCGGTCGACTACGACATGTCCAACGTGCGCGAGCG
>JANNJX010000439.1:0-9666 GCA_031396005.1 Burkholderiales bacterium | reverse complement strand
CGCCCGCCGATGACGAAGGTCGGGTCCAGGCCGGCCTCGGCGAGCACGCTGGCGACGAGCGACGTCGTCGTCGTCTTGCCGTGCGTGCCGGCAATGGCGATGCCGCGCTTCAGGCGCATCAGCTCGGCCAGCATCACGGCGCGCGGCACCACCGGCACGCGCGCGGCGCGCGCGGCGATCACTTCCGGGTTGCTGCCGGGCACGGCGGTCGAGGTGACGACGGCGCCGGCGCCGGCAATGTGCTTGGCGGCGTGGCCGACGAATGTCGTGATGCCGAGCGACTTCAGGCGCTGCAGCGTCGCGCTGTCACTCTGATCCGAGCCGCTGACCTTGTAGCCGAGGTTGTGCAGGATTTCGGCGATGCCGCTCATGCCCGAGCCGCCGATGCCGACGAAGTGCAAGTGCTTGACGGCGTGTTTCATCGCTTGTTCACCAGGGATTCGATTTCATCGGCGACGCGCGCCGCCGCCCGCGGCCGGCTCAACGCACGCGCCTTGTCGGCCATCGCCATCAGCGATGCGCGATCCAGGCCACGCAGCACGTCCGCCAGCTTCTCCGCCGTCATCTCCGCCTGCGGCAAGTGCAGCGCCGCGCCGTGCTGCGCCATGAACAGCGCGTTGTCGCGCTGGTGCGAAGTGGTGCTGGCAATCAGCGGCACCAGCACCGACGGCACGCCGGCCGCGCAGAGCTCGCTCACCGTGACCGCGCCGGCGCGGCACAGGATCACGTCGCACGCCGCCAGGCGCTCGGCCATGTTGTCGATGAAGGGCAGCACTTCGACATCGCCATCGATCGCGATGCCGGCAGCGGCATAGGCGGCCTTGACGTCGTCGCGGTTCAACGCGCCGCTTTGATGCACGACGATCGGCCGCAGCGACGGATCGATCAGCGCCAGCGCCTTGGGCAGTGTTTCGTTCAACACCCGCGCGCCGAGGCTGCCACCGACGACCAGCAGGCGCAGTGGCCCGCTGCGCTCGGCGAACCGCTCCTGCGGCGTGGCCATCGACTCGATCTCGGCGCGCACCGGGTTGCCGGTGACGACGGCGTTCTTCGTCCTTGCTGCTGCCGCGCCGTCGAAGCCGAACGCCACGCGATCGGCCACCGGCAGCAGTGCGCGGTTGGACAGCAGCATCGACGCATCGGCGTTGACGAGCACCAGCGGCTTGCCGAGCAGCGAGGCCATCAGGCCGCCGGGGAAGCAGACATAGCCGCCCATGCCGAGCACGGCACTGGCGCTGCGCTGGCGCAGGATGCCCAGGCAATCCCAGAACGCTTTCAACAAGCGCAGGCCGCCGGTCAGCGTGTGCAACAGGCCTTTGCCGCGCAGGCCGGAGAAGGCGATGGCGTCGAGCACGATGCCGGCGCTGGGCACCAGGCGGTTCTCCATGCCATGCGTCGTGCCGAGCCAGCTCACCGTCCAGCCGCGGTGCTGCATCTCCTGGGCGACGGCGATGCCGGGAATGACGTGGCCACCGGTGCCGGCAGCCATGATGACGAGGTGGTTCATCTTCCACCTCTCATCAGCGCGCGGTTCTCGCTGTCGACGCGCAGCACGATCGCCAGCGCCACCAGATTCGTCAGGATCGCCGAGCCGCCGTAGCTCATCAGCGGCAGCGTCAGCCCCTTCGTCGGCAGCACGCCCAAGTTCACGCCCATGTTGATGAACGCCTGGCCGCCGACCCAAATGCCGACGCCCTGCGTCATCAAACCGGCGAAGACGCGATCGAGCGCCACCGCCTGCCGGCCGATCATGAAAATGCGCCGCGTCAGCCAGAAGAACGCCGCGATGACGGCGAAGACGCCGATGAAGCCGAGCTCCTCGCCGATCACGGCGAGCAGGAAGTCGGTGTGCGCCTCGGGCAGGTAGTGCAGCTTCTCGACCGATGAGCCCAGGCCCTGGCCGAAGATCTCGCCGCGGCCGAAAGCGATCAGCGAGTGCGTGAGCTGGTAGGCCTTGCCCTGTGCGTATGCGGGGTTCCACGGATCGAGGTAAGCGAAGATGCGCTCCGCGCGCCACGGCGACAGCGCGATCATCAGCACGAAAGCGCCGACGAGCACCGTTGCCGCAAACAGGAACATGCGGCCGTTGACGCCGCCGAGAAAGAGGATGCCCAGGGCGATCGCGGCGATGACCATGAACGCGCCCATGTCGGGCTCGAGCAGCAGCAGCACGCCGATGACGGCCAGCGCGATCGCCATCGGCGTGACGGCATGGAAAAAATTCTCCCGCGTGTCCATCTTGCGCACCATGTAGTTGGCGGCATAGAGCGCAATGCCGAGCTTGGCCAGCTCGCTCGGCTGGAAGTTCATCATGCCGAGCGGGATCCAGCGCCGCGCGCCGTTGACGCCCTTGCCGATGAATGGGATCAGCACGACGACGAGCAGCGCCAGCGCGGCAACGAAGATGTGCGGCGCATATTTTTCCCAGACTGCGATCGGCACCTGCAGCACGGCCAGCGACGCGACGAACGCGATCGCCAGCGAAATCGCATGCCGCGAGAGGAAGTACGTCGGCGAGTAGCGCGCGAACTTCGGGTTGTCGGGCAACGCGACCGAGGCCGAATAGACCATCACCAGGCCGAGCACGACGAGGCCGCCGATGACCCACAGCATCGGCTGGTCGATGTCGGAGACGCGTTGCGCGCGGCCGGATTGCGTGCCGGTCCAGTCGCGGATCGGCACCGCGGGCGCTTCGCTCTCGCCGGCGAAACGCAGGCGCAGTTGTTCGAAGCGGTTGCGCATCTGGGCGATCACGTCAGAGCCGCCCGGCCGCCCGAAGGCGATGACGCTCCCCTTGGGGGACGCGAGTGCAGCGAGCAAGGGGCTGTCATGTCGTCACCTCCCCTTGTTGCGCCGCGCGCGCCTGCACCGCCGCCACGAAGACTTCAGCGCGGTGCGCGTAGTTGCGGAACATGTCGAGGCTCGCGCACGCGGGCGACAGCAGCACCGCATCGCCCTCGCGGGCGACGGTGAAGCACCATTCGACGGCAGCTTCGAGCCTGTCGTGGCGCTGCAAGGCGACGCCGCTGTCGGCGAGCGCGGCTTCGATGGCGGCGGCGTCTTTGCCGATCAAGGCCGCGGCGCGCACGTGTCGTGCGACTGGCGCGGCGAGCGGCGCGAAGTCCTGGCCCTTGCCGTCACCGCCGAGGATCACGATGAGCTTGCCCGGCGACTTGTCGGCGCCCAGGCCGTTCAACGCGGCGACCGTGGCACCGACGTTCGTGCCCTTGCTGTCGTCGAAGGCTTCGACGCCGCCGACGCTGGCGACGATGGCCACGCGGTGCGGCTCGCCGCGGTACGCGCGCAGGCCGTGCAGCATCGGCGCCAGCGGGCAGCCGATCGAAGAGGCCAGCGCGAGCGCGGCCAGCGCATTGGCCGCGTTGTGGCGGCCTCGAATGCGCAGCGCGTCGGCCGGCATCAGGCGCTGCAGGTGCAGCTCGTCGGGCTGCACCGGTACACCGCGTTTGCGTGCGCCGGGCTGTTCGTCGCTGACGGCGCGCACGAGCCAGGCCATTCCGCTTTCGACGACGAGGCCGAAGTCGCCGGCGTGCTGCGGCGCGTCGAGGCCGAAGGTGATCACCTCACGATCGATCGGCCTGGTTTTGCCTTTGATCACCACCGGCCGCGGCGCCATCGCGGCGACGAGCGGATCGTCGCGGTTCAATACCATCGCGCCGTGCTGGCCGAAGACCCGCGTCTTGGCGCCGGCGTACGAATCCATCGTGCCGTGCCAGTCGAGGTGGTCCTGCGTCACGTTGAGCACGGTCGCCGCGGCGGGCTCGAAGCCACGCACGCCGTCGAGTTGGAAGCTCGACAGCTCGAGCACCCAGACGTCGGGCAGCGCCAGCGCCTGGCCCTCTTCGTCCTTCGCATCGAGCGCCGCGGCCAGCGTGTCGAGCATCGTCGGCCCGATGTTGCCGGCCGTGGCCACGCGACGGCCACAGCGCTCGATCAGCAGCGCGGCGAGTGCCGTCGTCGTTGTCTTGCCGTTGGTGCCGGTGATGGCGACGACTGGCGGCGCGTAAGCGCGCTCGTCTTTCAGGTCGGCCAGCGCGCGCGCGAACAGGTCGAGCTCGCCTTGAATCGCCACGCCCTGATCGCGTGCGGCCTTCAACAACGCGGCGACACGCTCGTCACGTGGCGACAAGCCCGGGCTCTTCAGCACGAGCTGCGCCCCCTGCAACGCCTGGACGCTCGACTCGCCGGTGGAAAGCGTCGCGGCAGGCACCGCCAACGCGAGCGCCTCGGCCTTCGGCGGCTGCTCGCGCGAGTCCCATACGCGCACGGTGGCGCCCTGACGCGCGCACCACGCAGCCATGGCCAGACCCGACTCGCCGAGGCCGAGCACGAGAACGGTGAGGTCGCGCAAGAAGTTCATCGCAACTTGAGACTCGCCAGCCCAACCAGACACAGCAGCATCGTGATGATCCAGAAGCGGATCACGACCTGTGTCTCGGGCCAACCCTTTTTCTCGAAGTGGTGGTGCAGCGGCGCCATCAGCAGGATGCGCCGACCCTCGCCATAGCGCTTCTTCGTGTACTTGAACCAGATCACCTGCACCATCACCGAAAGGGCTTCGACGACGAAGATGCCGCCCATGATCGCGAGCACGATCTCCTGACGCGTGATCACCGCGATCGTGCCGAGCGCGCCGCCGAGCGCGAGCGCACCGACGTCGCCCATGAAGACATGCGCCGGATGCGCGTTGAACCAGAGGAAGGCAAGGCCGGCACCGGCCATCGCGGCGCAGAAGATCAGCAACTCGCCGGCGCCGGCGATGTAGGGAAACAGCAGGTACTTCGAGAAGTTGGCGTTGCCGACGACGTAGGCGAACACGCCGAGCGCCGAGCCGACCATCACCACCGGCATGATCGCCAGGCCGTCGAGGCCGTCGGTGAGGTTGACCGCGTTGCTCGCGCCGACGATGACGAGATAGGTCAGGATGATGAAGCCCCAGACGCCGAGCGGGTAGCTCACCGTCTTGAAGAACGGCACGAAGAGATCGGCGTTTGGCGGCAAGCCGGTGGAAAAGCCGCTGGTGATCCAGCGCATGAACAGTTCCAGCACGCGCAGGTTGGTGTTCTCGCTGACGGCAAACGTCAGGTAGAACGCGGCGACCAGGCCGATCACCGACTGCCAGAAGTACTTCTCGCGCGAGGGCATGCCTTCCGGGTCTTTCTTCACGACCTTGCGCCAGTCATCGACCCAGCCGATGGTGCCGAAGCCGAAGGTGACCAGCATCACCACCCAGACAAAACGGTTGCTCCAGTCGAACCAGAGCGCCGTCGAAACGCCGATCGACATCAGGATCAACGCGCCGCCCATCGTCGGCGTGCCGCGCTTGGCCAGATGCGCGGCCACGCCGTACTCCCGGATCGGCTGGCCGATCTTGAGTTCGGCCAAACGGCGGATCACCCACGGCCCGAACGCCAGACCGATCAGCAGCGCTGTCATCGCCGAGAGCACAGCGCGGAAGGTGAGGAACTGGAAGACGCGCAGGAAGCCGAGTTCCGCGGGGTACATCGTCTGCAACCATTGGGCGAGGCTGAGCAGCATGGTGGTCAGTCGTTCTTTTGTTGTTCGGCAAGCGCTTGCACCACGCGCTCCATCTGCATGAAGCGTGAGCCCTTGACGAGCAGCGAGGCCACCACCGGCAACTCACCGACGGCGCCGACCAACGACAGCGCATCGGCGAAGTGCCGTGCGCCGCCGCCGAAGGCGCTCGCCGCATCAGCGCACAGCGCGCCGGCGCACCACAGGTGCTCGATGCCGCGCTGCTTCGCATACGCGCCGACCTCGGCGTGAAACTCGGGGCCGCGGGCGCCGACCTCGCCCATGTCGCCGAGCAGCAGCGCGCGCGGCGCGCGCATGGTGGCCAGCACGTCGATCGCGGCGCGCACCGAATCCGGGTTGGCGTTGTAGCTGTCGTCGATCAGCGCCACGCTCTGGCCTTGCAGCGTGATCGACTTCAGTTGCGAGCGGCCCTTCACCGGCTCGAAGCTGTTCAAGCCGTTGCGGATTGCGGTCAATGGCGCGCCCGCGGCGAGCGCGCAGGCGGCCGCCGCCAGCGCATTCTTCGCGTTGTGCACACCGGCCATGCGCAGCGTCACCGGCACGGCGCCGGCAGGCGTGTGCAGCGTCAACGCCCAATGGTCACCCTGCCACATCGAATCGGCAGTAACGTCCGCTTCGCCTTGCATCGCAAACGTCATGTGCGGCCGTGTGCCTGCCATCGACAGCCACAGCGACGTGAACGCATCGTCGCCGGGGAACACCGCCGTGCCCGCGGCGCCGAGCGCTTCGATCACCGCGCCGTTCTCGCGCGCGACGGCTTCGACCGTGGCCATGAACTCCTGGTGCTCGCGCTGCGCGTTGTTGACGAGCGCGATCGTCGGCTGAGCGATCTTGGCCAGCAGGCCGATTTCGCCGGGATGATTCATGCCGAGTTCGACGACACCGGCACGGTGCCATTGCGCATCGTCCTGGCGCAGACGCAGAAGCGTCAGCGGCACGCCGATGTGGTTGTTGAAGTTGCCGGCGGTGGCGAACGCGCCGTCGCCATGCCAGGCGCGCAGGATCGCCGCGATCATCTGCGTCACCGTGGTCTTGCCGTTGCTGCCGGTGACCGCAATCAGCGGCAGGTGGTGGCGGGCGCGCCAGGCGCGGGCCAGGTCTTGCAAGCCGCGCTCGGCATCGGGCACCAGCACGCCGGCCAGACCAGCTTCGGCAAGGCCACGTTGCGCGAGCGCTGCGACGGCGCCCTTGGCGTTGGCCTCACCGAGCTTGTCGTGTGCGTCGAAGCGCTCGCCCTTCAACGCCACGAACAGGTCGCCGGCTTGCAGCGTGCGCGTGTCGCTGTGCACGCGGCCGATCTGGATCGCACCGTCACCAACGAGCGTCGCCCCCGGCAGCATCGCGTGCGCTTGCGCCAGCGTCATCATGATTCTGTTGGCCCCGAGGGCGCAGCGCGCCCGCCCCCCGAGGGGTGTGCCGGGCTAGGGGCGGCCCGGCGCCCGGCCGCCCCTCGCTGCATCAGCGCCTGCGTCGCTTCGACCACGTCCGAAAACGGATGGCGGACAGCGGCGATTTCTTGATAGTCCTCATGCCCCTTGCCGGCGAGCACGACCACATCACGCGGCGAGGCTTCGGCCACCGCTTGCGCGATCGCCGAGCGTCGGTCTTCGACGACCTCGGCATTCGAACGGTCGACGATGCCGGCGACGATGTCGGCAATGATCGCCGCCGGCTTTTCGCCGCGCGGGTTGTCGCTGGTGACGATCAAGCGGTCGGCGCCCTCGGCGGCGATCTTGCCCATCAACGGCCGCTTGCTCGCATCGCGGTCGCCGCCGCAACCGAACAGACACACCAGTTCACCGCCGCGCGCCGCCGCGAGGGGCTTCAACGCGCCGAGCACTTTTTCCAGCGCGTCGGGCGTGTGCGCATAGTCCACCACCACCTGTGGCGCATCGACGCCGTCGCCGACGCGCTGCATGCGGCCGGGCACGGCAGTGAGTTGCGGCACCACCGCAGCAGCGTCGGCCAGCGGCACGCCGAGCGCGCGCAGCGCCGCCAGCACGCCGAGCAGGTTGTGCGCGTTGTAGTCGCCGATCAGCGTGCTCGTCACCGGCGCGCTGTTCGCACCTTCGTGCAACGTGAAGCACAACCCGCCGTCGCGGTAGCCGATGTCGCGCGCCACCAGCCGCGCCTCGCGCTCGACCGACACCGTCCACACGTCGATTCGGTTCGGCGCCAGCGCCTGCGAGAACTCGCGCGCCAGATCGGCGCCGCGGTGGTCGTCGATGTTGAGCACGGCGGCCTTCAGCCCCAGCCACGAGAACAGCTTGCGCTTGGCCGACCAGTACAACTCCATCGTGCGGTGGTAGTCGAGATGGTCGCGGGTGAAGTTAGTGAACATCGCCACCGTGACGCGCAAGCCGGCCAGGCGCTGCTCTTCGATGCCGATCGACGAGGCTTCGATCGCGCAGGCCGCAAAACCCTCGGCGACGAAGCGCTGCAACTCGCCGTGCAGCTTGACCGGGTCAGGCGTCGTCAGGCCGGTGTACTCGATGCGCGAGTCGCGTCCGGGCAGCGGCGGCTCGCCGATGCCCAGCGTGCCGACGACACCGGTGCGGCGGCCAAGCAGCGTCAACGCTTGCGCGCACCACCACACGGTGCTGCTCTTGCCGTTGGTGCCGGTGACGGCGAGCATGTCGAGCGCAGCGCTCGGGTGATCGAAATACGCGTCGGCAACCACTCCGGCCTCGGCCTTCAGGTGCGGCAGCGAGGCGATGCGCGCATCGTTGAAGCCGTGCGAGCCGATGCCCTCTTGCTCGACGATGCACGTCGTCGCCCCCGCTGCGAGCGCGGCGGGCACGAAGCGCCGGCCATCGACCGCCTGCCCCGGCCAGGCGATGAAGGCGTCGCCCGGTTGGACCTTGCGGCTGTCGGTGACGAGCGTGCCCGTGACCCACGCGCGCAGCCAGCGTGCGGCGGCTTCGGGGGACTTGAGTGCGGTGACGGCCACGTTAGAAGTTTTCCTGCACCGCAGGCCCAGCGACGATCTGCGGCTTCACGTCCAGGTTCGGCGGCACGCCCTGCGCGCGCAGCGTCTGCGCGACGACGCGCGAGAACACCGGCGCCGCCACCGCACCGCCGTAATGCTTGCCGGCGTTCGGCTCGTCGACCATCACGGCGACGATGACGCGCGGCTTGTCGATCGGCGACAAGCCGACGAACCACGAGCGGTACTTGTCTTTGGCGTAGCCGTCGCCTTCCTGCTTGTGTGCGGTGCCGCTCTTGCCGCCCACCGAGTAGCCCATCGTCTGCGCCTGCGGCGCAGTGCCCTCTGCGACGTCGGCCAGCAGCAGCTTGCCTCGCAGCGTGCGCGCGGTCACGGGCTTGAAGACGCGCTCGCCCTGCGGTGGTGTCTTCTGCTTGACCATCGTCACCGGAATCACTTCACCGTCGTGCGAGAACACGGTGTACGAACGCGCCATCTGCAGCAGCGATGCCGACAGGCCGTAGCCGTAGGCCAGGCGCGATTGATCGACCGGCTTCCACGCTTTGGCCGGCCGCAGCTTGCCGCTGGCCACGCCGGGGAACGGCAGTTCGGGTTTGGTGCCGAAACCGAGTGCGCTGTACAGCGCCCACATCTCCTGCGGCGGCAACTGCATCGCCAGCTTGGCCGCGCCGACGTTGCTCGACTTCTGCACGATTTCGGTGACCGACATCTGCGCCTTCGGATGCACGTCGCGGATGGCGTAGCCGCTGACGGCAAACGTTGCCGTGGCCAGCACGGTGTCGGGCGTGACGCGGCCGCTGTCGAGCGAGAGGCCGGCGACGAAGGGCTTCATCGTCGAGCCGGGCTCGAAGATGTCGATCGCCGCGCGGTTGCGCAACTGCTCGACGTCGACATGGCGCCGCTCGGCGGGGTCGTAGCTCGGGTAGTTGGCCAGCGCCAGGATCTCGCCGTTCTGCGCGTCGAGCACGACCACGCTGCCGCCTTTGGCCTTGTGGTCGATCACGGCCTGCTTGATGTGCTGGTAGGCGAAGTACTGCACCTTGGCGTCGATCGTCAGCTCGAGATCGCGGCCGTCGGTGGCGGCGACCTTGTCGCCGATGTCTTCGACGACGCGGCCCAGGCGGTCCTTGACCACCATGCGCGAG
>JANNJX010000340.1:0-6177 GCA_031396005.1 Burkholderiales bacterium | reverse complement strand
TCAGCGCCACCTGCGCGTCGCGCGCCAGCACGGGGTGGCAGGCGGTGAAGACCAGGCGCAGCAGGTCGTCGCCCACCGGGTCGGCCTCGGCGGCGAGCAGGGTGTCGATCACGCTCGGCACGACCTGCGCCTCGCGCGCTTGGGCGTCGAGCGCCAGCGCTTCGTGCTCGGCCGCGGCCATCGAGCGGTGGCGCAAGTGGTCGAGCGCGCGGCGCTTGGCGGTGGTGGTGAGCCACGCGCCGGGGTTCGCCGGCACGCCGTCCTTCGGCCAATGTTCGAGCGCGGCGACGAGCGCGTCGGCCGCCAGCTCTTCGGCCACGCCGACATCGCGCGTGAGCCGCGCCACCGCGGCGATGACCTTGGCCGCTTCGAGCCGCCAGACGGTGTCGATCGCACGGTGCGTGGGGTCGGCGCTCGTGGTCACGCCGATCAGCCGCCGTCGTAGGCGCGTTGCAGCGCGGCGATGTCGAGCTTGCTCATCGTCATCATCGCCTGCGTGACGCGGGCCACGCGCGCGCCGTCGCCGCTGCTCATCATCTGCATGAAGGCCTTGGGCACGATCTGCCAGGACAGGCCGAAGCGGTCTTTCAGCCAGCCGCATTGGCTCGGCGCACCGCCGCCGGCGATCAGGCCGTCCCAGAGCGTGTCGACCTCGGCCTGATCGTCGCACTGCACGAACAGCGACGCCGCTTCGTTGAGCGTGAAGTGCGGGCCGCCGTTGAAGGCGATCAGCGGCTGGCCGTGCAGCTCGAAGCTGACGGCCATCACGCTGCCGGCTGGGTACGGCGTGCCCTTGCCCCAGCGCTGCGTGTGCACGATGCGGCCGTTGCCGAAGAGGCGGATGTACAGCGCGGCGGCATCGCCGGCCTGTTGGTCGTACCAGAGGAAGGGCGTGATCTTGTTCTGCAGCTTGAACATGGTGGTGTGTGCTCCGTCAGGGCTTCTCGGCCAAGCAGGATGGTTCTGAGCATGAGCGGTCCTCAAGCGTCGGCGGCTGTGAAGTCTTCGGCCTCGAACAGCTGCCGCACCTCGATCTCGCAGGCGCTGCCGTGCAGCGTCGGGTTGGGGAATCGGCGCGACCACTCGATCGCTTCGTCGCGCGAGCGCACCTGGATCAGGGTGTAGCCGGCGAGCAACTCCTTGGTTTCGGTGAACGGGCCGTCGACGGTGCGTCGCTGGCCGCTGCTGTCGATGCGCACCCGCCAGCCTTGCGACGTGGCCTTGAGGCCCGCGCCGTCGAGCAGCACGCCGGCGCGCGCGAGCTCTTCGTGGAAGGCCTCCATCTCGGCGAGCAGCGATGGCGGTGGCATGACGCCGGCTTCGCTGTCGGCCGTGGCTTTGACGATGATCATGTAGCGCATGAGCCATGTTTCCTTTCATCGGCACGACGAACGGGGCTGTCCAATTTCGACAACCCTCTTCGGCGCCACGGGAAATTGCCGAGCGTCAGGTGAAGCAGGGCCCGGTTTCGCGCACTTCGACCGTGGCCCAGGCCGCGGCGGGGCAGCGCTCGGCCCAGGCCAGCGCCTCGTCGCGCGTGGCGCAGTTCAGCAGAAAGAATCCACCGATCATTTCTTTGGCCTCGGCAAATGGACCATCGAGCAGGCGCGACGAGGCCGCACCTTCGGGCTTTTGCAGCCGAGTCGCCGCGCTGGCCAGAGAGCTGCTTGCGATCAGCACGCCGGCGCCCTTGCAGTCTTCAGTGAAGTCGAGCATCTGCTGGTACAGAACCTCGCCACCGGCGACGCCGCGCGCTTCGCGCTGGCCGAGGGGTTCGACGATGAGCAGCATGTGGGGCATGGGTTGGCCTTTCGATGCGGTGGTGATGCGAGCGGGCATTGTCTGCGCGTTGCATTTTCCGCTCTTGAAGTGCGCCGAGCCGACCCTAAATCTGCTCTTGCCCGGGGCGCTATGCCATCCCGGCCGGCGCCCTTCAACCGAAGGAGGTCAAGACCATGTACCGCAGCCTGTTTTCCGGCGATTTGTTCGCCGACATGGACCGCCTGCAGCGCGAGATGCAGCAGGCCTTCGACACCGTTTCGCCCAGCATCCGCGGCTTCGCTCGCGGCTACCCGGCGCTCAACGTCGGCAGCACGCCGACCTCGGTGGAAATCTACGCCTTCGCGCCCGGCATCGACCCGGCCAAGTTCGAGGTCAACCTCGAGCGCGGCGTGCTGACCATCGAGGGCGAGCGCGCGTCCGCCGTGCGCGAAGACGACCGCAACGCCACCGCGCATGTCAACGAGCGCTTCGAAGGCCGCTTCCACCGCGTCGTCAGCTTGCCCGACGACGTCGATCCCAGCGCCGTCAAAGCCAGCTACCGCGACGGCGTGCTGCAAGTCAGTGTGCGACGGCGCGAATCGGCGCAGCCGCGGCGCATCGAAGTGCAATGAACGCAAGGAGAAACGCCATGACGACCCAAAACATGATGACCCGCCCGACCGACAGCGCCGCGACGACGGCCGGCGCTGCGACCAACGCTGCCGCGCGCGACGAGCTTGCGCTGTTGCCGCCGGTGGATGTGATCGAGGATGCGACCGGCATCACCCTGTACGCCGACCTGCCGGGCGTGCCCAAGGACCGCCTGAACGTGCGCGTCGAAGGCGAGACGCTGCTGCTCGATGCCGAACTGGTCGTGGCCGTGCCGCAGGACATGCAGGCCAGCCACGCCGAGGTGCAGCGCAAGCGCTACCGCCGCGCCTTCACGCTCAGCCGCGAGCTCGACCCCGACAAGGTCAGCGCCGAGTTCAGCCAGGGCGTGCTGCGCCTGCGCATCCCCAAGGCCGACCACGCGCAACCGCGCCGCATCGCGGTGCAGGTGGCGTGAGTCTCCGGCCGTTCATGGACCATCGACAGGAGGACTGCGATGAAACTGGACGACATCCGCCACGGCGTCGGTGCGCTGTGGGAATCCGTGACCGACGGCTGGGAGCGCCTGCGCCAGACAGCCGCCGGCGCACTCACCCGCTACCGACCGGGTGACCCGGCCGACCTGCCGACGCGCGACGCGATCGACGATGCGAGTTATGTGCCCAGTGGCAGCTGGGCCATGCTCGGCGGCGATGTGTTCGAGGACGACAAGCGCGTCGTCGTGCGGCTGGAGGCGCCGGGCATGAACAAGGGCGACTTCGACATCCAGGTGCTGGACGACGCCCTGGTCGTGCGCGGCGCAAAGCGCTTCGAGCGCGAGGGCACCGAAGGCCGCTGGCGCGTGCTGCAGTGCGCCTACGGCAGCTTCCTGCGCACCGTGCCGCTGCCCGCGCCGGTGAAGAGCGACAAGTCGCGCGCCAGCTACCGCAACGGCGTGCTGCGGGTCGAGTTGCCCAAGCAGAGCCCGGGCAAGCCGAGCGTCAAGGAGATCCGCGTCAGCTGAGCACTGCGGGCCCGGGCGACGCTGGCATCGCCCTGGCCGGTTCATCGTGCGCTGCCGCGGGCATGAAGGAGCGGGAGCGCCGGGTGCTGCCGAAGGCAGCGCTCTGAACGATCCTTGATCGGCTGCCATCGGCCAGATGGCGCCGGGGCCCGTAGGATGAGGGGATGAACGAGCGCGCAGCCACCACCATCGTCCGCCGCCTGACCAGCGTCAGCGATGCCCAAGTGCAGGAACTCGCGGCGCTGCTGATCGACTGCGTCGAGGGCGGCGCGTCGGTCAGCTTCATGCTGCCGCTGTCGTCCGAGCGCGCGATGGCCTTCTGGCAACGGGTCGCCGACGGCGTGCACAACGGCGAGCGCGCGCTGCTCGTCGCCGTTGACGGGCAGGGCGCGATCGTCGGCACGGTGCAGCTCGTGCTCGATCAGCCCGAGAACCAACCGCACCGCGCCGACGTGGCCAAGATGCTGGTGCACCGCCGCGCGCGCCGCCAAGGGCTGGGCGAGCGCCTGATGCGTGCCGCCGAAGACACCGCGTGCGAGTGCGGCAAGACGCTGCTCGTGCTCGACACCGTCACCGGTGGTGATGCCGAGCGCCTGTACACGCGCCTGGACTGGCAGCGTGTCGGCTTGATTCCGGACTATGCGCTGTGGCCCGGCGGCGGTTGTTGTGCGACGACGTACTTCTACCGGCGGATCGGTCCGCGCTGAGACCACGCCGCAGCACGGACAATCCGGCATGTCTTCTGCATTCACCGAAACCCTGCGCAACGGCGTGCGTATCGTCGCCTTGCCGAGCCCGGCGCTGGCCACCGCCACCGTCGCCGTCTTCATCCGCAGCGGCAGCGCGCACGAACCCAAACTCGTCAACGGCATCAGCCATGTCGTCGAGCACATGCTGTTCAAGGGCACGGCGACGCGCGACGCGCGGCGCATCAACCTCGATGCCGAGTTGCTCGGCGCCGACGTCAACGCGCACACCGACCGCGACCACACCGCGTTCTACATGCGCGGTCTGGCCGAACACAGCAGCGACTTCGCGCGCATGCTGGCCGACCTGGTGCTGCAACCGAGCTTTCCGCAAGACGAGTTGGAGCGCGAGCGCCAGGTGCTGCTGCAGGAGCTGGCCGAAGACGAGGACGACCCGGTGTCGTCTGCCTACAAGCTGTTCGACGCTGCGTGCTGGGGGCTGCACCCGGCCGCCATGCCGGTGATCGGTTCGCGCACGCGCGTCGAGCGACTGTCGCGCGATGACCTGGTGCAGTACGTGCAGCGCCAGTACAGCGGCGCCAACGTCGTCGTCGGCGCGGCCGGGCCGATCGACGCCGATGCGTTCGTGCGCGATTGCGAGGCCGCATTCGGCGCATTGCCGGCGGGCGCGGCCAACGTGATCGAGGCGCCGGCCTACGTCGGCGGCGTGCGCACACGCGCGCAGGCCGGGTCGAGTCAGTCGCATGCCGTGCTCGGCGGCGTGATCACGGCGCGCCGCGATTCCACGGTGCAAGACGAAGCCGCCGCCGCACTGGCCGCGGCCGTGCTCGGCGAAGGCATGAGCTCGCCGCTGTTGCACGAGCTGCGCGAGCGGCGGGCGCTGGCCTACCACGTCAGCGCGTCGGCCGAAGCGATGGACATGTGCGGCCAGTTCATCATCGAGGCGTCGATGGCGCCCGAGCGCTTCGACGAATGCCTGCAGGCCGTGCTCGCGCTGCTGACGCAGCATGCCGCGCGCATCGATGCCCAAGACCTCGCCCGCGCGCGCCGCCAGCTCGCCGTGCGCCGCCTGCGCACGCTGGAGAAGCCGCTGCTGCAGATCGAGGACGTGGCGCTCGACCTGTTCGCTCACGGCCGCATGCGCACGCACGCCGAGCGGCTGGCCGCGCTCGATGCGGTGAGCAGCGAAGCCGTGCGCGGTGTTTTCGAAGGCGTGCTCGCTGCGGGCCTGTCGCTGGCACTCACCGGCAGCGTCAAGCGCGCAGCGGGGCAGCGTGCGCGCGAGGTGCTCGACGCGGTCCGGCCTTAAGCGATTTCGGCCACAGCGCGCGACGCCGCGCGGCTCCATACCGCGCCGCCCTGCGACGCCCTGCGACGCTTCGAGCTCACGGCAACTGTCGACGAGCTTGATGACGTGATCATCGTCGCTGGCAATGGCGCGCACTGCGATCTCGGTCCACGGCAGCACGCTCACCGGCAACGGCGCGCCCGGGTGCTGGCGCGGCAGCGTCGCCCACGCCGCGGCCGCGGCGCCGGCGTAGTGGCGCAAGGCAGGCAGGCGCTCTTCGGCATCGAGCCACGGCAGCAGCAAGCGCACCGCGTGCGCGCTCGTCACCAGGTGCAGCGTCGTGAACTCGGCGCGCGCCGCGTAGCGCTCCGCGGCGAGCATCGCCAGGCGCGGCAGCGTGATGTGCGCATCGACACGCCAGCGCGCGAGTTGCGGCGCAAAGCGTGGGTGCGCAGCGGCTTGCGCCATCCGCTGCGCGATCAGCGGGGCGTCTGTCAGCTCCGCGGCGAGGTCGAGCGCGTTCAACACCGCCGCGGTGTCGGCGTTGCTGCCGTCGCCATCGGCGGCGCCGCAGGCGAACCAGCGGCACGACCAGTAGGCCAGCGCATCGGCCAGCTCCTCGGCGTGGTTGGCGGCCAGCGCGTAGGCCGCGCGCAGCGGGCCATGAAACGCCGCTGCGCCCGCGCCTTGCATCAGCGTCGGCAGCGCTTGTGACAGCACGTCGGCCGCGCCTTCGTTGTCGAGCCAGTCGCGCCACAGCGTGCGGTACGCCGGCCACGCGCGCGGTTGGCCGAGCAGCGCACGCCACG
>JANNJX010000339.1:0-8094 GCA_031396005.1 Burkholderiales bacterium | reverse complement strand
AGTCGGTCGGTGGTTTTGAACAGGAAGTGCATGTCGTCGTCCAGGCGCGTGCTGCCGCGGTAGCGCATGATCGTGAACGACAGGTCGAGCAGCAGGTGGTCGTTGCAGCGCACGATCTCGTAGAGGTCGAGCATCGTCGTGCCGGTGCCGTGCAGCAGCACGATCTTCGTGTCTGGGCAGGCGGCCGCGAGCGCGTCGATCACGTCGGGTGCGTGGCGCGTCGCCAGGCCCGGGCGGCGGAACAGGGTGTCGAGAAAGATCACCAGGCCCTCGGCACCGGCGGCTTCGATCGTCGCGATGCATTTGGGGTCGAGCGGGTCGTAGCCGTTCAGGCGCGGGTGCAGCTTGATGCCGGCAAAACCCTGGCGCTTGATCTCGGCCACCGCGGCTTCGATGCGCCGCGTGGTCGCGGCCAAGCGCGGGTTGTAGCCGGCGATCGGCACGAAACGCGTCGGATGCGCGCGAGCCGAAGCGAGGATGACCTCGTTGTCCACGTAGTCGGCGATGGCGACGAGGCAGGCGCGGCCGACATCGGCGGCGTCCATGTCTGCGAGCAGCGTCGGCAGCGAGGCGTCGGTCCGGCTCTCGCCGAACCAGCGGCCGTCGTGGGTGACATGGGTGAGCGAGTCGAAGAGTCGCATCGGTGGTCCTCAGTTCACGACCACAGTGTCGCGGCGGCGGGCCATGCGCACGCGCAGGCAGGCCTTGGCGCACGCGCCGGTCATGGCCGCCTCGGCGCTCGTCGGGCCGCAGGCGACGACGAAGCCCGGTCGGTCGTCTTTGTTCGAGAGGCTGCCGATCGTCTCGCCCGGCTGCACTGCGACGTGTAGGGCCGCGACGCCGGGCAGCGCGCGCGCGTCAGCCACGCCGTCGAGCGCGTCGAGCTCGCCGGGCGGCAGGCGCAGAAAGTCGATGCTGCACCCGCGGCGCGGCGACGACGGTTGCAGCACCACCGGTTCGCCGAGCGCGCCGCGGATCGACGCCGCCACCGCATCGACGCCGCTGACCCAGGGCAGCGCATGGGTGTAGATCATCACGCCGCCGCCACGCGCGGCGATGTCGATCGGCGTCACGCGCCCACCGTCGACGAAGTATTCGGCGTGGCAGATGCCTTGGCGCAAGCCGATCGCGTCGAGCACGCGCCGGTGTACCGGTTCGAGCAGGGCCGCCATCGCCTCGTGCTCGGCGCCCGACAGATAGAGGATGCGCTCGCTGATCGTCGGGTTGTCGGCATAGGGTTGCTTGGCGGCGATGCCCAGCACGCTGCAGCGTCCATCGACCGAGAAGCTGTCGACGATGAACTCCGATCCGCTCGCCTGCGCCTCGACGAGCACGCGCCGCGAGCGGCTGTGCGCGAGCGCGTGGGCAAAGGCGTCGGCGAGCGCGGCCGGCGCGGCGACGCGGCGCACGCCGCGGCCGGATTGGCTGTCCACCGGTTTGACGACGAGCGGCCAGCCGACCGCGGCTGCTCCCGCGGGCAACTCGGCCGCGTTGTCGACGACGCGCCAGGCGACGCTGTCGATGCTGGCGGCGTCCAGGCATTCACGCAGCGCGGCCTTGTCGGTGCAGCGGCGCGCCGCTTCGATGCCGATGCCGGGCAGGCCGAGCGCGTCAGCCACCGCCGCCGCCGTGGCCACGCCGGTGTCGGTGCTGTCGCACAGGATGCCGTCGATGCGGTGGTGGCGCGCGGCGGCGAGCGTGTCCGCGACGTCACGCAGATCGACGACCTCGTGCGCGTCGGCCAGCGCGTAGGCCGGCCGAGCTGTATGCATGTCGGTGACAAGCACGCGGTGGCCCATCGCCTTGGCGGCGCGCACCGTCGGCACCTGCCATGCGCCGCCGCCGAGCACATGCAGCGTGGCCATCAGCGCCGATGGCCCCAGATGAATTCGGGCGCGTCGGGCCCGGCGTTGAACAGCAGGTCGACGATCGACACCGCATGCTCGAACGGCGGATGGCGCTGCGGGTATTCCGGGTAGCCCGAGTAGTCCTTCCATTCGAGCACGATGCCGGCCTCGGTAAAGCGCTCTGGCACGATGTAGTCGCGTGCCGCCGGGCCGGACAGGTAGTGCGTGGCGCCGGCGCGGGTGGCCAGGTCGAGCAGGCGCTCGAGCTTGTGGCCCGCGGCGCCGAAGGCACGCGAATCGGCGAAGGCGGTGGTGATGCCGAGAAAACGGCTCGCGATGTCCTGCGTCAGCGCGTGGTTCAACTCCGACAGGCTGGTCCAGTTGCATTCGAGATAGATGTGCTGGAAGTATTCACGGTAGCGTGCAAAGTGGGCGCATTTGCCGTAACCCTGTTCGAGCGTACGCCAGTGTTTAGCCTGCCACTTGGCGTCGTTGATCGGCACCTCGCAGATCAGGCGGTTGCGGTCTTCGCCGACTGGCACGCTGATCCATTGCACGCCCTGCGCAGTCTTGATCTTGTTGCGGTGGCGCCAATCGCGCACGGTGTACTGCACGTCGTCGTAGAAGACGAACAGATCCACGTCGTGGATCATGTCGAAGTAGCCCTTCCAGGGCAGGTAGTTCGACTGCACTATGGCCACACGCTTGCGCGGCGCGGCGGGTGGGGGCAGCGTCATCGGTGGAGGTCGCGCACGATGTAGTTGGGCCGGTTCTGTACCTGCTCGAAGACCTTGCCGAGGTAGATGCCGATAAGACCGAGGCCGGTGGTCAGCACGCCGAGCGTCATCGCCATCAGCGCGGCCAGCGAGGTGAAGCCCAGCAGGGCATCGCCGAAGACGAGCTTGCGGAACACGAGGTAAAGGACATAGGCGAAGCTGGCGCCGGTGATGAGCGCGCCGAGGTTGAACAACCAGGTCAGCGGCTTGGAGGAAAACGAGCTGATCGCGTTGATCAGCAACTGGACGCGGCGCCAGAGCGTGTAGCTGCTGCGTCCGTCGCGCAAGCCCTTGGATACGGGAAGGCCAAGTTGCACGAAACCGGTCCAGCTCATCATGCCGCCGAGGAACAGGTTGTGGTCGCCAAGGCGCAACAGCGCCTCGACGAAGCGGCGCGTCATCAGGCGTTCGGTGAGCTGGTTGGCAGGGATCGGCACGCTCGACATGCGGTTCAGACCCCCCCAGAACAAGGCGCCCGCGCTGCGCTCGAACCAGCCGCCCTTGCGCGCTTGCTGGTAGCCATAAACAAGGTCGGCGCCGCTGGCGGTGAGCTTGGCGTAGAAGTCGGCGAGCACGGCGGGTGCGACTTCCAGGTCGCAGTCGATGAGGAAAATCAGATTGCCGCGCGCGTGATGAAGGCCGGCCTGCATGGCGGCGTGGTGGCCGAAATTGCGCGACAGGTCGACGACGACGAGTCTCGGGATGTCCGCACGGCGTTCGATCGCGTAGGCCAGCGAATCGTCGGGCGAGCCGTCGTTGACGAGCACGATCTCGTAGTCATTGCAGGCGATTGCATCGAGGGCCTGGAGGCACTCGGCCAGAAAGCGTTCGAGATACGGCCGCGAGCCGTACAGCGTCGAGACGATCGACAGCCGCGGCGCCGCGCTCACGCCGCCAACTTCCAGTCGGGCGCATGCACGCGCAGCCACTGCTCGAGCATCATCAGGATCCACACCATCTCGCCGTAGTAGCCGGGGTGGGCGGGCAAGTGGGTGTCGATCAGCGTCTTGATGAACTCGCGCCGCACGAGCCCTCGCTCGCCGATGCTTCGCACCGAATCGACCGCCAGCGCTTTCAGGCCGGCGTGCCGATTGGCCCAAACGCCGAAGGGCAGGCCGAAACCCTGCTTCTTCTTGGTGAGGATCTCGTCGGGCAGGAAGCCGCGCAGCGCTTCCTTGAAAAACCACCGCAGCTTGAGGCCCTTCAACTTGTACGCGGGCGGCAGGCGCATCGAGAACGCGAGCAGCTCGTCGTCGAGCATCGGGAAGGCGACTTGCATGCCGGCCAGGCGTGTCGTGCCGCGCACCTTGGGCAGATCGCTCTCGGCCAGCGTGTAGCGCCAGTCGTAGGCCAGCGTGCGGTCGATCTCGTGTTCGGCGTGGGCCGCGGCCCAAACCTCGCGCTGCTGGCGCAGCACCGCGGCCGGATCGACCTGGGCCAGGAAGGCCGGCGTCAGCACTTCGCCCACGCCGAGGCGGCGCAGCAGGTTGTACTGCTGCAGGCGGTCGGGCATCGGCACTTTGGCCTGGCGGATGTAGCCGCTGCCCTTCTTGAGCAACGGCGTGCGCGCGACCGCATCGAGGCCGAAGAAGGGCTCCATCAGGCCGCCGCGCAGCGCGGCCGGCAACTTGCCGTACCAGCCGAAGACGCGCTGCATCGCGTAGCGCGAATTGCCGCCGAAGAGCTCGTCGCCGCCGTCGCCGGCGAGCAGGCGCGTGACGCCGTCTTGCTTGGCGCGCAGTGCGCAGTAGTAGGCCGGCAGCGCCGAGCTGTTGCCGAAGGGCTGGTCGTAGCTGGCGGCGACATGGCCGATGCTCTTCACCAGATCGTCAGGCGTGACGTAGTACTCGTGGTGCTCGCAGCCGAAGTGCTTGGCCGCGATGCGGGCAAAGGCCATCTCGTCGTAGCCCTGCGCCTCGAAGCCGATCGAGTAAGTGGCCGCCGGCCGGCCGGCGACGCGGCCGATCATGCCGGCCACCGTCGAGCTGTCGGTGCCGCCGGACAGGAAGCAGGCCGGGGTGCCGCCGTCGAGCGGGCGCTTCACAGCCGCTTCGAGCAACTGCCTGAACTCGTCGCGCAAAGCGTCGAAGGAGGGTGCGGCTGGTTCGGTGAACGATGGCCGCCAGTAGGGTTCGACCGTCAGGTGGCCACCCTCGAACACCGCCACATGCGCGGGCGGGAGGCGCTGCACGCCTGCGAAGACAGTTCGCGGCGAGGGGATGCAGTGGAAGTAGAGATAGTCGAACAGCGCCTGGGGATCGAGCTCGGTCGCGCCGAGCTGATCGGCGCGCTCGGCGTAGCGTAGCTGCGCGCCGTCGACGCGGTAGCACAGGGTCTGGGTCGCGAAACGATCGACGGCCAGCACGGTGCGCGCACGCCCGTCGGTCAGGCCGACCGCGAAATCGCCGCGCACAGCGGCCAGCGCGGGGGCCGGTTGCGCGCCGCCCAGTCGCTGGAGCCAGGCGTCGGCGTTGCGCCCGACGTCGGGCGTGCCCAGCAGCAATGGAGACGGCAAGGGGTCGATCATCGGGGCACAGGAGGGCCGGCTTTGGGCCGCATTCTCGCCGTTGCGCCGTGCAGGAGTTGACATCGGACTGTGCCGGAATCGAGCCTTGGCGTCAGCGTCCGCTGCCTATCCAGTCCGAGGGGTACCCCGGAGTCGAGCGGTGCGTGTAGCGCGCCGCGGGCGTCACGGTATGCTTTGCGCGCCCGCAAGCGATGGAGTCGTCCGCGATGTTCGGCTGCCTTGGATCAGATGCAACCCACCGGATCGCAACCCACCTTGGAACTGCTCGTGCAACGCACCGACACTGAGGCGCTCGCTCCCGCGCGCCCGCTGCTCAGCGCCGTGAGCCCGGTCTACAAGGCCGAGGCGATCTTGCCTGCGCTGTGCGAGCGCCTGGACGCGGCGTTGGCGGCAATCACGCCGCACTACGAGATGATCCTGGTCTGCGACGGTAGCCCGGACCGCTCGTGGGAGGTCATGGAGCGTCTCGTTGCGCAGTATCCGCAGCTCACGATCGTCAAGCTGAGCCGCAACTTCGGCCAGCATTACGCGACGACGGCGGGCATGGACCTGTCCAAGGGGGAGTGGACTGTGGTGCTGGACTGTGACTTGCAAGACCAGCCCGAAGAGATCGCGGCACTGCTGGACAGGGCCCGAGAAGGCTTTGACATCGTCCTCGCTCGCCGAATGAACCGCCAGCACAACTGGTGGAAGCGGATCACCTCTCGCTTGTTCTTCAAGGTTTTCAGCCTTCTGTCGGGTGTCAAGCTCGATCCGGCCGTCGGGTCGTTTCGGCTTATGAGCCGGAGCGTGGTCGATGGCTTCTGCAGCATGCGCGAGTCCTACCGCATGTTTGCCGGGTTGATCGAGTGGCTCGGCTTTCGCACCGGCTTCGTCGATGTCCAGCACGCACCGCGCTACGAGGGTGAGTCGAGCTACAACCTGATGCGCCTCGTGCGCATGGCGATGGACGGCATGGTGTCGTTCTCGAATCGGCCGCTCTATATCTCGATTGGTGCCGGGCTCGCGCTGTCCATAGTGGCGGCGCTGTACGGCAGCTTCCTGCTCGTGCGCTACTTCATCGATCCCGGCAGTAACCCGGTCGCTGGATGGTTGAGCACGATGGTAGCCACCGCCTTTCTCGGCGGCCTGATTCTGCTCAACCAAGGCGTGCTCGGCATCTACCTCGGGCGTCTGTACAACCAGGCCAAGGGCCGGCCGCTGTACGTGCTCGACCGTGTCGTCGTCGGTGCGCATACTGGTACCACTCACCGCACCGGGAGCCAACATGCCTGAGTTGAGGTACGCGCTGGACGCCGCGGCGACCGCCGAGCAGGTGGCGTTCGTCGAACATTCGCTGCGCACCAGCTTCAAGCTCGGCGCCGTGCGCCGCGACGACGGCGCGCTCGTGATCGAGCATGCCGAGAGCGAAGCGCCAGAGGCGATCCGGACGATGACCAAGCGTTTTTTCTTCATCTCGAAGAACATCAACAAAGACCTTGTGTTCGACACCAGCCTGGCGCCGCGCTACACGGCCGACCCACAGCCCGAGCTCGAGCGGCGGCGCGAGGTGATGCCGATCGAGCCCGGCTTCTTCTCGCTGCAGGGCGACTTTCTGCGCGTGTTCCAGGCCTTGAATGCCAAGGTGCTGGGCTTCGCGAAGGATCTGGGCGCGGTCGAGCAGGAGCATCCGGTCGTCTGGCCGATGCGCCTGTTCAAGATGATTGACTACTTCCACGAGTTCCCGCAGCAGATGATCCTGTGCGCGCCGGTGAAGGACGACTTCGCGTCGCGCTCGGCGTTCTCCAAGCGCTACGGCAAGAGCGAGGGCTTCGATGCGGTCGAGATGGACGGGCTGATCGCCGAAGGCCGCTACGGCCTGCAGCCGGCCGTCTGCGACTGCTGCTACTACGTGCTCGAGGGCGCGACCGCGCACGAAGACACTTACTACACGACCTACAACAAGGTCTTTCGCAACGAGCGTTCGGCCACCAACCGGCTCGACCGCCTGACCAACTTCTCGGTGCGCGACATCATGTTTGTCGGCCGCGAGGCCTTCGTGCTCGAAGCGCGCGAGAAGCTGATCGAGGTGCTGTCGGGCTTGCTCGTGGCGTTGCGCTTGCAAGCCAAGATCGAGACCGCGAACGACCCGTTTTTCGCCAACGAGTCGGCGATGAAGTCGGTGTTCCAGAACGCGCACAAGCTCAAGTACGAACTGCTGGCGCGCATCCCGCACCTGGAGCGCGACATCGCGGTCGGCTCGATCAACCTGCACACCGACTTCTTCGGCAAGGCCTTCAACATCGGCCTGCAAGGCGGCGGCCTGGCCTCGTCGGGCTGCATCGGCGTCGGCATGGAGCGTTTGGCCTACGCACTGCACTGCCAACATGGGCCCTCGCTGGCCGACTGGCCGCCGGCCGTGCTCGACTACCTGAACCTCGAAGCCTGAGAACCGACGACATGGAAACCGACAAGCCCAAGGCGATGATCCCGGCGGTGTTCGACCGCAACCTGTTCACGGTCGCGCGCGCCGAGGACATCCCGATGGAGGACTTCGTCGACGCGATGCAGCGCACCACCTTTGCCTGTATTCGCGGTTTGGTGTCGCAACAAAGCATGTACCAGGCGCACGAGCGCATCGTGGAGCGCTTCGATCGGCGCCTCGATGCGCCGACCCGAGGGCATTCTGCGGAAGCGGTTCGCTCCAACTTCCAGAAACTGCTCGTGGGTGGCGAGTCGTGTTCAGCGAGCAACGACGACGCGCGACTGTTCCGCGCCTTCTACAACCCGATCTGGGCCGAGGATGTCTGGGGCATGCGATCGGCATTCGCGCAACTCGCCCGTGCGCGCAACAGACTGGCGGGCGAGCCACTGGACTTCGCGATCGACAAGATCGAGATGAACGGCTTATGGACTGCGGCGCGCTTCCATCAGTATCCGCGCGGTGGCGGGTTCTTCCGTCGTC
>JANNJX010000330.1:0-5072 GCA_031396005.1 Burkholderiales bacterium | reverse complement strand
GGTCACTGTGCTCTCATCGCGAACATTCGCCGCGCTCACGCGAACGTCGCCGATGCGGTAGATGCCGACACTCGACGTGCATCGACAGAACGCGCACCTTGGCCAGCAACCATCGGTCGCAGGCGTCTGCTCTTCGCGCCTGCCTGCGAGCGTTGTGCCGCTGCCTTTAGATTTTCTTCACCGCGATCGAGCACGCCGCCTCCAGGCCCGAGGGCGGTGCGGCGACGGCGCGACTTCTGGTACTGCAGCATGAGCGATGGCGCCGCACCGCCCTGGGGCCTCGCGCGATCCCCAGCGTCCCCTACTTCGCGCTGATCACCCCACCCGCTCGCGCCCCCTTGCCGCGCAGCCGCGCAACCAACCGCCCGAACTTCTCGCGCCCGATCTCGATCGAGTCGTAGAAGCTCGGGATGACCAGCAGCGTCAGCAGCGTCGAGGTGATCGTGCCGCCGATGATCGCCACGGCCATCGGGCGGTAGAACTCGCCGCCTTCGCCGACGCCGACCGCCACCGGCATCATGCCGGCGACCAGCGCGAAGGTCGTCATCAGGATCGGCCGGAAGCGTTTGCGGCCGGCGTGCATCAGCGCTTCTTCGCGAGCGACACCGGCGCGCTCTTCGGCGCGTGCCGCGTCGAGCAGCAGGATCGCGTTCTTGGCGACCAGGCCCATCAGCATGATGACGCCGATGAAGCTCATCAGGTTGAGCGTGTTCTTCGTCAGCAGCAGCGCGGTGACGACGCCGATCAGCGACAGCGGCAGCGACAGCATCACCGGCAGCGGCGCAGTGAAGCTGCCGAACTGGACGACGAGGATCAGGTACATCAGCGCGATGCCGGCCGCGAGCGCCACCGCCATGCGGCCGAAGACCTCCTGTTGGTCGCGCGAGCCGCCGGCCAACTCGAGCCCGTAGCCCGGCGGGTAGGTCATCGCCTTGGCGACTTTCAGCGCATCGGCCGTCACCTCGCCCGAGGCGCGGCCCTGCGCGTTGGCCGAAACGGTGATCTGGCGCTTGCCGTCGCTGTGCTGGATTTGGCTCGGCGCCTTGCCGATGGTGATGGTGGCGATCTGCTCCAGCGGCACGACGCGGCTGGCCCCGCCGGCCCCGGTCGCCACGGCCACCGGCAGTCGCTCGATGTTGCTCGCATCGACGCGGTCTTCCGGCGCCAGTCGCACCGCCACGTCGCGCGTTTCACCGGCCGGGTCCACCCAATCGCCGACCTCGACGCCGGCGAAGGCCACGCGCAGCGCCTGCGCGGCGTCATTGGCCGAGATGCCGAGCGCATTGGCCAAGCCGCGGTCGAGCTCGATCTTGAGCTCGTTCTGCGGGTCTTGCTCCGACAGGCCCACGTCGACCGCGCCCGGCACGCTGCGCAGCTGCGCCATGAACGCGTTGGCGATCTCCAGCAGCTTGCGCGAGTCGGCGCCGGTGAAGCGGATTTGCACTGGCTTTTGCGCGCCCATGTTGAAGTCTTCGAGCACCACGTACTCGGCGCCGACCAGGCGCGCCGTCAGCGCGCGCAGGTCCTTGGCGATTTCGATGTGCGTGCGTGCGCGCTCGGTGCTCTTGCCGATGTCCACGTAGACGCGCCCGCCGTTCGGGTTGGCGTTGCTGTTGGTGGCCTTGGCTTCGGGCAGCGTGCGCGCCAGCGCAGCTGCCGCTGCGACTTTCAGCTTCGCATAGTCGAGGCTCGACGATGCCGGTGTGCGCACGTCGATCGCCAGCGTGCCGGCATCCGACACCGGCAGGAAGCTCGAACCGCCGAACTTCACGTGCAGCGCCACCGCCGCAGCGAAGGTGGCGACGGCCAGGAAGAACATCCACTGGCGGTGGTGCAACGCCCAGGCGATGACATTGCCGTAGCGGTCGGCCTGGTGATCGAACCACTGGTTGAAGGACTGGAGCACGCGGCTGATGCCGCGCTTTGGCTCTTTCTCGTGGCCAGGCGGATCGCCCCAATAGGCAGACAGCATCGGGTCGAGCGTGAAGCTGATGAACAGGCTGACCACCACCGAGGCGACGACGGTGATCGCGAACGGCCGGAACCACTGGCCGCTGATGCCGTCCATGAAGGCCACCGGCACGAACACGGCGACGATCGAGAACGTCGTCGCTGCCACGGCCAGGCCGATCTCGGCGGTGCCGTTCAAGGCCGCCGTGATGCGGTCGGCGCCGCGCTCCAGGTGGCGCACGATGTTTTCACGGACGACGATGGCATCGTCGATCAACACACCGATGGCCAGCGACAGGCCGAGCAGGCTCATGAAGTTGAGTGTGAAGCCGGCCAGCCAGACAGCGATGAAACTCGCGATCACCGAGGTCGGCAACGACAGCGCGGTGATCAACGTCGAGCGCCACGAGTTGAGAAACACATAGACCACGAGCACCGTCAGCCCGGCGCCGAAGACCAGCGCGTGGATGACGTTGTCGAGGCTGTTCTGCGCGTCCTTGCCGCCGTCCTGCGTGATGTCGATCGTGGTGCCCGCCGGCAGGCTCTGGCGTATTTCGGCCACCGACTTGCGCACCTCGTTGGCGACGCTGACCGTGCTCGCATCGCGCGCGCGCGTCACCGACAGGCCGACGTTGGGCAGGCCGTTGCGCATCGAGTGCGTGGTCTGCTCGGCAAAGCCGTCGGCCACGCTGGCGACCTGGCCCAGACGCAGCATCTCGTTGGCACGGCGGCGGACGACGATCTGCTCGAACTCGGCCGGCGTCTCGATGCGGCCGACCAGGCGGATGCTCTGGTCTTCGAGCGCGCCGCGCACCTTGCCCACCGGCGCGGTGGTGTTCTGCGCGCGCAGCGCGGCCACGATTTCCGCCACCGAGATCGAATACTCGCGCAGCTTCTCGGCGTGCAGCAGCACGCTGAGCTCGCGCCGCAGCGCGCCGTTGACGTTGACCGTGGCCACGCCGGGCAGGCCGCGGAAGCGCTCGGCCAGATCGTCTTCGGCCAGGCGCGACAGGTCGGCGTGGCTCTGCGCGGTGGACGAGAGTGCCAACTGCATCACCGGCTGCGCGCTCGGGTCGGCGCGCGTGATCACTGGCTCGCGGATCTCGGTCGGCAGCTTGTGGCGCACGCTGCCGATGGCGTTGCGCACTTCGTCGGCGGCTTCGATCAGGTTCTTCGAGAACGAGAAGAAGACCAGGAACTGCGCGCTGCCTTCGCGCGCCGTGGCCTGCAGGCGATCGACGCCGGAGATCGCCAGCAGCGTCTTGTCCAGCCGCGTCACGATCTCGCGCTCCACCGCATCGGGCGACGCGCCGGGGTAGGTGATCGTCAACACCAGCAGCGGCGGCTCGATGTCCGGAAACTGGTTGACGCGCAGCTTCGACAGCGCCAGCAGGCCCAGGCCCATCAGGCCGATGATGACGACGACCATCGCGATCGGCCGTTTGACGCTGAAGTTGGAGAGGAACATCGTGCGTCTCCTGCTACTTAGGCGTCGGCGCCGAAGCCGCGGAGGCCGCCGCCCTCGCCATCTCGACGCGCTGCCCATCGACCAGACCGCTGCCCGGATTGCGCAGCAGCACGTCGCCATCGGCCAGGCCGCCCTTCAACTCGTGCTCGCCGCTGCGCTCGTCGCGCGCGCCGAGCTGCACCGCCACCTTGTTGATGCGGCCGTCCTTGACGCGCCAGACAAACGCGCCCTGCCCGCTGTCGCCGCTGCGCACGATCGACGCATCGGCGATGCGCGCCACCGCCGCGCCGCCGCCGGCGATGCGCCCTTCCGCGTAGAGCCCGGCCACGCGCGGCGCCTTGGCGCCTTCGGCAAATGCCACCATCACTTCGACCTGGCGCGTCGTTGCGTTGGCAGTAGCGTCGATGCGACTGACGCTGCCGGCGAACTCCTCGTCGCCGAAGCCGTTGATGCGAAAGGCCACGCGCTGGCCGGTCTTGACCTCGGCCATGCGGTCGGCGGAGATCAGGCCTTCGAAGCGCATGCCGCGCGGGTCGATCACCTTGACCAGCTCCTTGCCCATCGCCGCGGTGTCGCCGACCGAGGACTTGCGCTCGCTGACGACGCCGTCGAACGGCGCCCGCACTTCGGTGCGGCGCAGTTGCTGTTGCGCGCTGACGACGCGCCCGCGCGCGGCGACGAGCTCGCTCTGCGCGGCGTTGCGCCGGCCCTCGGCATCGTCGAGCGCCTGCGCCGAGGTCATGCCTTGCGCTTGCAATGTCTTCAGTCGCTCGACCTGGCGCTGCGCCTGCTCGAAGGCCTGCGTCGCGGCGCGCGCGCCGGCGTCGGCCGACTGCAGCGATTCGCGAATCGAGGTGTCATCCAGGCGCATCAGCAGCTCGCCGCGCTTCACGGCCTCGCCGTTGTCCTTCAACACCTGCGTCACCACGGCCGCCACTTCGGCGCGCAAATCGGCGCGCTTCTCCGGTTGCACCGAGCCCGTGATCACCGGGCCGCCGTTCGTGCCGGCCAGCGACACGGTGCGCAGATCTTCGGCGGCCAGCAGCAGCACCGGCGCCGACGCCGCATCGGCCACCGGCGCGCTCGCCGATGCCTTGGCGCCATCGGCCGCGGGCTTGCCGCAGGCCGTGACGAAGGCGGCGATGACAACGGCAAGACCGCACAGCGCCGTCAGGCGAAGAAAAATCATCTCGGGATCTCCGGGGATGTCGGTTGCGCTTTTCTCAGGTCGAGTTCGGCGCTTGCAAGGGCGAGCAGCTTAACTGCGCGGCGCGGCGCCGCGTCGGCGGCGGGCCTGCACCGGCTGCGCCTAACACGAGCCGCCGCCGAAGCTCGTGGCCCGCGCCAGCGTCCAAGCGCCAGTGCGGGTCTTTCCTTTGCATCGACTCCGGCAGCGGCGCATCATCCGCCGCTCAATTCAGGAGACGCATCGATGCCTCAACTCAACGTCAATGGCCGCGTCCTCGAACACAACGCCGAGCCCGACACACCGCTGTTGTGGGTGCTGCGCGAACAGCTCGGCCTGACCGGCACCAAGTACGGCTGCGGCGTGGCCGCCTGCGGCGCCTGCACGGTGCACATCGACGGCGCGCCGGTGCGCAGTTGCGCCATGCCGGCCGCAGCCGTGCAGCCGCAGCAGAAGATCACGACGATC
>JANNJX010000299.1:0-11104 GCA_031396005.1 Burkholderiales bacterium | reverse complement strand
CCGGAAGGCGCTGCCTCGGCGGTACCGCCGCTGGCGCCGGCGTCGGCGCCGGCGGGTTTGCAGAGACCCAACTGATGAAGGACCAACGATGGGCTCGCGCCACCCCCTGCCCTACGCCTTCGCCAAGGCCAACACGCTGCTGCTCGAAGACGACGGCAGTGGGCTGACGCTGTGGGCGGGCGAGCATGCGTCGCCGACGGCGTTGTCGGAAGTCACGCGCGTCTACGACATCCAGCGCTTCGAGCGCGAGCCCGTCGGCACGCTGGCGCAGCGCATCCAGTCGGCCTACGCCGGTGGCAATTCGAGCGCGGCGGCGGTGGTCGGCGAGGTCGAGTCGGCGGTCGATCTGTCGCGCATGATGCAGGACCTGCCCGCGGTCGAAGACCTGCTCGAAGCGGCCAACGACGCGCCGATCATCCGCATGCTGAACGCGCTGCTGACGCAGGCGGCCAAAGACGGCGCGAGCGACATCCACATCGAGCCCTACGAGCGCAACTCTTCCGTGCGCTTCCGCGTCGATGGCACGCTGCGCGAAGTCGTCGAGCCCAACCGTGCGCTGCACGCAGCGCTGATCTCGCGGCTGAAGATCATGGCCGAGCTCGACATCTCGGAGAAACGCCTGCCGCAGGATGGCCGCATCAGTTTGCGCATCGGCGGCCGCGCCATCGACGTGCGCGTCTCGACGCTGCCCAACGCCCACGGCGAGCGCGCCGTACTGCGCCTGTTGGACAAGGGCGACGCCAAGTTCACGCTCGAATCGCTCGGCATGAGCGGCAACGTGCTGAGCAAGTTCAAGCAACTGGTGCAGCAGCCGCACGGCATCGTGCTCGTCACCGGCCCGACCGGCTCGGGCAAGACGACGACGCTGTATGCCGGGCTGCAGACGGTGGACACGGCGACGACCAACGTGCTGACCGTCGAAGACCCGATCGAGTACGAGCTGCCCGGCATCGGTCAGACGCAGATCAATGCCAAGATCGAGCTGACCTTCGCCAAGGCGCTGCGCTCGATCCTGCGCCAGGACCCGGACGTGATCATGATCGGCGAGATCCGCGATTTCGAAACCGCGCAGATCGCGATCCAGGCGTCGCTGACCGGCCACCTGGTGCTGGCCACGGTGCACACCAACGACGCGCCGTCTTCGGTGACGCGGCTGATCGACATGGGCGTCGAGCCTTATCTGCTCTCCTCATCGCTGCTCGGCGTGCTGGCACAGCGCCTGGTGCGCAAGCTGTGCAACACCTGCAAGAAGCGCGACGACCGCGGCCGCTACCACCCGGTTGGCTGCGAAGACTGCGGGCGCACCGGCTACAAGGGCCGCACCGGCGTCTATGAGTTGATGACGGCCGACGACAAGGTGCGCGCGCTGATCCACAGCCGCGCGGCCGAGAGCCAGCTCTTCGTCGCCGCCGAGAACGCCGGCCTGAAGCCGATGCGCGACGACGGCGAGCGGCTGGTGGTTGAGGGCGTCACTTCGCCCGAAGAGGTTCTTCGCGTGACCCGCGAATAGGTCTTCAGTGCCCGCCTACAGATTTGAAGCCTTAGACGCCGACGGCAAGTCCAAGAGCGGCCTGGTCGAAGCCGACAACGCCAAGTCGGCGCGCGCGCAGTTGCGCGCGCAGGCGCTGGTGCCGCTCGAAGTCTCGATGGTCGTGCAGGCCGCCAACGACGAAGTGGCCTCGCGCTTCAAGCGCCGCGTCTTCAACGGCACGGGCCTCGCGGTATGGACGCGGCAGATCGCCGGCCTGGTGGGCTCCGGCCTGCCGCTCGAACGCGCACTCACCGCGTTGATGGAAGACAGCGAAGACCCGCGCCAGCGCGAGCTGGTGGCGCATCTGCGCAGCGAGGTCAACGCCGGCAACTCCTTTGCGCGCGCGCTGGCCACCGCGCCGCGCGAGTTCGACGATGTCTACCGCGCCGTGGTGGCCGCCGGCGAACAGAGCGGCGCACTCGGGCCGGTGCTGGAACGCATGGCCGACGACCTGGAAGCGCGTCAGGAGCTGAAGTCGAAGGTTATCGGCGCGATGCTGTATCCGGCGATCGTCTCGCTGATCGCCATCGTCATCGTCATCGCGCTGCTGACCTACGTCGTGCCGCAGGTCGCCGGCGTTTATGCCGGCAGCAAACGCACGCTGCCCTTCCTGACGGTGGCGATGCTGGCGCTGTCGGCCTTCGTCCGCGAGTGGGGCTGGCTGGTGCTGATCGCCGCCGCAGCAGGCACCTTCGCGCTGCTGGCCGCTTTGCGTGGCGACGCCTTTCGAGAACGCTTCGACGCCATGTGGCTGACGCTGCCGTTGGTGGGCCGCCTCTCGCGCGGCTACAACGCGGCGCGGTTTGCGGGCACGCTGGCGATGCTGGCCGGCGCCGGCGTGCCGATCCTCAAAGCGCTGCAGGCCGCCGCCGAAACCCAATCCAACCGCGCCATGCGTGCCGACGCGATGGCCGCGCTGGTGCAGGTGCGCGAAGGCGCGCCACTGGCCAACGCGATGGCATCGAAGAAGCGCTTTCCGGGTTTGCTCGCGATGTTTGCCCGCCTGGGCGAGCAGACCGGCACGCTGCCGAAGATGCTGCAGCGCGCCGCCGATCAGCTCTCCGGCGAAGTGCAGCGCCGCGCGATGGGCATGGCGACGATCTTGGAGCCGCTGTTGATCGGCGCCATGGGCGCTGTCGTGCTGGTGATCATGCTCGCGGTGCTGATGCCAATCATCCAGCTCAACACCTGGGTGCGCTGAGCACCCGTCGCCTCGACGCCGTCAGATCGCCCAGGTCGCGCCGACAGCCAGCGCCACCAACGGCAACAGACCCAGCAACCACAGCATCGCAGCCGTGCGCTGGCTGCGCGCCGCTGGCGCGGCCTGCGCCGACGGTTGCAGCGGCGGCTCGACGAAGTCGGCCACGTCTTCGAGGAAGGCTTCACTGCGGTAGAACGGGCGGGTATTGTCGGGAGCGTGCATGGCGGTTCTCTTCGGCATTGGTCTGCCTCGTGAGTGTGGAGCCGGCGCCCACCGTCAGCCGTGACGGGTTGTGTGCGGTCCGCGCGCGTCGTTTCTCGGCTGCCTGCGTCTGAAGAGGCACGCACCGCGACGCAAGCGCAGGCCCCACCGGGATGCGACTTGTTGCACACCGGCACGGTCTGTGCATGCAGGCGACGCAACTGCATTGGGGATGCTGGTCATTTGCGGGCTTGCATCGCTCGCGCACTTGCTTCAATCTGAGCCACAGGCCGATTCGCGAAAGGTCCGCATGACTGACACGTGCCCCGTCCCCTCCAGCGGCAGAAGTGCCGGCAAGATCGGCATCGCCCAGATGCGCAGCGTTTACCGCAGCGCCGACGTGCACCACCGCCTGGCGCGGCTGCCGCCACACGCCGGACAGGAGCACGAGCCGCTGCGCCATACCTACGAGCGCATGCTGGAGCGTGGCCCCGATCGGTTTCAGGTCAAGCCCAGCGGCCTGCCGGCGATGGAGCATCTCTACGATGAGCTGCCCAACTTCCACGCCGTGCTCGACGACCTGAAACGCCAGCTTGCGCTGACGCAGGACAGCGGCGACGGCCTGGAGATCACGCCGATGCTGCTGCTGGGGCCCCCCGGCATCGGCAAGACCCACTTCGCGCGCGAACTCGCTGCGCTGCTCGGCACCGGCATGGGCTTCGTCTCGATGAGCAGCCTGACCGCCGGCTGGGTGCTATCCGGCGCGTCGAGCCAGTGGAAAGGCGCGCGGCCGGGCAAGGTCTTCGAGACGCTGGTCGACGGCACTTACGCCAACCCGGTGATGGTGATCGACGAGATCGACAAGGCCTCGCGCGGCGAGCACGCCTACGACCCGCTGGGTGCGCTCTACAGCCTGCTCGAACACGACACCGCGGCCGACTTCACCGACGAGTTCGCCGAGGTGCCGATCGACGCCAGCCAGGTCATCTGGATCGCCACCGCCAACGACGAGCGCTCGATCCCGGAGCCGATCCTCAACCGCGTCAACGTCTATGAAGTCGCCACCCCCGACCGCGACGCCGCACGCGCGATCGCGCTGCGCTTGTACGCTCGGCTGCGCAACAGCCACCGCTGGGGCGAGCGCTTCCCGGCCGAACCGTCGGACGCGGTGTTGGATCGCATGAGCGACCTGGCGCCGCGCGAGATGCGCCGCGCCTGGACGGCGGCCTTCGGCAACGCGCGGCTGGCGGGCCGCCACGCCGTCGAGCCCGGTGACCTGCCCGACGCCAACCCCAAGCGCGGGCCGATCGGCTTCGTCGTCGGCTCACACTGAACTCACACTGAGGCCGCGACCTCCGTGCGAAAGCCCTCGCTGTCGGCGCGCATCTGGTGCGCGCCGAGCACGCGGCCTTTGCCCGCCGCCTTGCCGGCGTAGAGTGCCGCGTCGGCGCGCTTCAACAACGCGTCGGCGTCGTTGCCGTCCTGCGGCGCCAGCGCGTAGCCGACGGTCAAGCCGACTTGGCATGGCTGGCCGTCGATCGAGAACGGCGCCCGAAAGGCCTGCACGAACTTCTCGCCCAGGCGCTGTGCTTCGCCGGCGCCGGGCAGTGCATCGGCGCAGATGACGAACTCGTCGCCGCCCAGTCGCGCCACCGTGTCGCCGCTGCGCACCAGGCCGCGCAGGCGCTCGGCCACGGCCTTGAGCAGCAGATCGCCGGCGTCGTGGCCGAGGCGGTCGTTGACGGCCTTGAAGCCGTCGAGATCGACCATGAAGAGCGCACCGAGGTGCCCCGGCGCGCAGGCCGGCAGGCTGGCGTCCAGGCGCTGGCGCAGGCCGCGCCGGTTCGGCAAGCCGGTCAGTGCGTCGGTCTCGGCCAGCGAGCGCATGACGTCGCGCTCGGCGTGCACGCGGTGCGCCGATTGCCGCACCTCGTCCATGCGCATGCCGAGCACGACCAGCCAAGACAGCATCTCGATCGCCGAGCCGATCTGGAAGGCGTATTCGGTCCAAGCGTTGAACGGCAGCTTGCCGCGCAGCAGCAGCGCCATCGTGAACGCACCGCAGGCATAGAGCGCCCAGCCCGCCGTCACCACCCCGGCCGCTCGGTCACCGCGCCGCGCCCGCAGCAGCGCTGCCGGCAGCGTGACCAGCATGCAGGCCACGCCGAGCAACGTGCCCGCGGCCTGCGTCGTGCGGTAGTCGCGCACGCCGAGCACGAAGGCGCAGGCGCAGGCCAGCGCCGCCACCCAGACGAATGTCTGCGCGTGGTGCACCAGGCGCGACAACTCGCGCACGTGCAGCGCGGCGCCGATGAAGCGCACGCCGCCGAAGATCGCCAGCAGCACCAGCAGCGGCGCCGCGTTGCGCGTCGGCCACTCGTGCGTCGGCCACAGGTGTTGCGGCGCCAAGCCGTACAAGGCGTAGAAAAACAGCGTCGTGCAACCGACCGTGAGCGCATAGTTGGCGAACATCGCGCTGCGCAACATGACCGCGTGCACCAGCGAATAGACCGTCAGCGCCAGACCGAGGCCTGCCAGCAATCCTTGCGCCATCTGCACCCGCGCCTGCTCGGCCTGGAACGGCACCGCGCCGACCAGGCGCAGCGGCACGATCATCGAACTCGTCGTGCGCACGCGCAGCAGCAGCTCCTGCTCGGTACCGCGCTCGAACGCCAGCGCCACGGCGTGCGTGTTCGACGGCAGCGGACGCTCGGCGAACGGACGCTCGTCGCCCAGCCGGTGGTGCTGCGTCGCCACGCCGTCGCTGACGACGAAGACGTCGATCTGGTCGAGCGACGCGTAGTCGATGTCGAGCACCCAGCGCCCGCGCTCGCTGGCCGGCACCGTGAGCGGCACGCGCAGCCAGACGGTGTCGCGGCGCACGCCGAAATTGGCATGCGGCGACTGCGGCGGGCGAAAGTCGGCCAGCCGCGCCAGCACGCTGCGCTCGTCCTGCGCATGCTCGGGATCGGACAGCACCGTCACCGCCGGCCACAGATCGATGCTGGCCTGGTCGTCGGCCAGGCGCAACGGTTCGGCGGCCCGGCCGGCAAACGACGCGAACGCAAACGCCAGGATCAACAGCCAGCGAAACAGGCTGTGGTGGAGCGGCGCTCGGCGGACGACATTCATCGTGCGTCGTGTTCGGCGCCGCCGCTGCAGCCTTGAGCCGTCGGCGGGCCGCGGCCGCGGATTGCCGCACGCTACGATCCGCAGGCCATGCCCACCTCCCTCGACGGCCGCCTCGTCGTCGCCATTTCTTCGCGCGCGCTGTTCGATTTCGAAGACGAGAACCGCGTCTTCGAAGCCCACGACGATCGCGCGTACATGCAGCTTCAGCTCGGCCGCCTCGAACAACCGGCGCGGCCAGGGGCGGCGTTCTCGCTGGTCAACAAGCTGCTCGCCTTCAACGCCAACGGCGCCCAGCTCGTCGAGGTGGTGATCCTGTCGCGCAACGACCCGGTGTCGGGCATGCGCGTCTTTCGCTCCTGCCAGCACTACGGCCTGCCGATCGAGCGCGGCGTGTTCACGCGCGGCCAGAGCCCGTGGCGTTATCTCAAGCCCCTGAACGCGCACCTGTTCCTCTCGACCAACGAAGCCGACGTGCGCTCGGCGCTGGCCGCCGCGGTGCCGGCGGCGCGCGTGATCGCGCATTCGAAGCGCGCGTCCGTTGAGCACCCGAACGAAGTGCGCATCGCCTTCGACGGCGACGCGGTGCTGTTCTCCGACGAGTCCGAGCGCGTCTACCAGCGCGACGGCCTGGCCGCGCTTCAAAGCCACGAGCGCGATCACGCAGGCCTGCCTATGGCGCCGGGCCCGTTCAAGCCGCTGCTCGAAGCGCTGCACCGCTTGCAGCGTGAGCCGGTGGCCGGCATGCGCATCCGCACCGCGCTGGTCACGGCACGCAGCGCCCCGGCGCACGAGCGCGCGATCCGCACGCTGATGGACTGGCAGATCGACGTCGACGAAGCGATGTTCCTCGGCGGTCTGCCCAAGGGCGAGTTCCTGCGCGAGTTCGAGCCCGACTTCTTCTTCGACGACCAGACCGGCCACATCGACAACGCCTCGCCGCACGTGCCGGCCGGGCATGTGGCGGCGGGCGTCAGCAACGGCTAGCCAGTCGCGCGGGCCAGCGCCGGACCGCTCCCAAGCTTCCGGCCCGCGCCCTCCTCGCGGGGGAGTGCCCGCGCAGCCGGCGAGGGGCTCACCGTAACCGCGATTGCCGCGGTTGCCGCGATTGCAATCGGTCACAGCAAAGGCGCCACCTTGCGCGCGTCGCGTGCGCAGAGTGAATCGACGCAAGGCGCGCCGCCGCGGGAGGCCGTTGATGAAGCAAGCTGACAACCAGATTCGACGCCGTTTGAGTTTCGGGCTGACGGGATGGATGCTGTACCCCGGCACCGCATCGGCCGACGACCGCAGCGGCGGTGTGCGCGACAAGCTCGGCCCGCTGTTCAACCCCGAGCGCCGCAGCAGCGACGGCGCGCCGCGTCACTCGCGGCGCCACTGGACGGGCGCGGCGTCGGCCGTGAGGCGCTGGAACGAAGTCGCGATCGACAGCAGCGGCATCGACCACACGCCGGTCGCCGCCGGCGAGTCGCGCGTCTTCGGCGAGCAGCTCGGCCCCGGGCGCTCGGCGCGCGCGATGGCGATCGTGCACATCGCCATCTTTGATGCCGTCAACGCCATCTCCGGCGGCCATGAAAGCTACACCGCCCTGCCGCGTGCGACGCGGCCGGCTTCGATCGACGCCGCCGTGGCCCAGGCCGCGCACGACACGCTGGCCGCGCTGTTCCCGTCGCAGGCCGCGAGCCTGGCCGACCTGCTGGCCGAAGACCTGGCGCGCCTGCGCCATGCACCGCCCGACGTCAAGACGGCCGGCATCGAGCTCGGCCGACAAACGGCCGCAGCCATCCTGGCTCTGCGCGCCGACGACGGCTCGCAGCGTGCCGAGCCGCGCATGGGGGTGGACTACACGCCAGGCACCCTGCCCGGCCAGTGGCGCCAGGACCCGGTGAGCCTGATCCCGCTGGCGAGGGGCGCGCGCTGGGCCGAGGTCAAACCCTTCGTGCTGCGCTCGGCGCGGCAGTTCCGCCTGCCGCCGCCACCGGCGATGACCAGCGCCGAGTACACGGCCGCCTTCGATGAGATCAAACGCCTCGGCGGCGACGGCATCACCACGGCCACGGTGCGCACCGAAGAGGAAAAAACGCTGGCGATCTTCTGGGCCTACGACGGCACACCGAGCCTGTGCGCGCCGCCGCGCCTGTACAACCAGATCGCGCTGCAGATCGCAGGGCAGCAGCGCTGTGACGTCGTGCAGACGGCGCGCCTGCTGGCGCTGGTCAACGTCGCCATGGCCGATGCTGCTGTCGCCGCGTGGGACTCGAAGTACCACTACAACGTCTGGCGGCCGGTCACCGTCGTGCGCGAGGCCGATGCCGGCAGCGGCCCCACGGGCGCCGGCGACGGCAATGCGGCCACCGTCGGCGATGCGGCCTTCTCGCCGCTCGGTGCGCCGGCGAGCAACCTGAACGGCCCCAACTTCACGCCGCCGTTTCCGTCGTACCCGTCGGGCCACGCGGTCTTCGGCGGCGCGCTGTTTCAGACGCTGCGCCGCTTCTGCGGCACGGACCGCATCGCTTTCACGTTCGTCTCCGACGAGTTCAACGGCGTCACGCGCGACAACAGCGGTCAGGTGCGGGCGCTGTCGCCGCGCTCGTACACGACGCTGTCGCAAGCCGAAATCGAAAACGGCCGCAGCCGCATCTACCTCGGCATCCACTGGGACTTCGACTGCACGCCAGGCATCGAACAAGGCCGCGCCGTCGCCGACTTCGTGATCCGCCACGCTTTCGAGCCGGTGGGGCGGCAGCGCGGCTGACGCGCTGCCTCACTGCAACGGCGGCACCACACCCGCCATCATCAGCAGATCGGTCATGCGGAAAACCCCGGCGCCGACGGCCGACGGCAGCGTCGGCCGCCAGCGCGGCTCGGACGCCATGTAGGACGAGCGGTCGGCGCGCAGCAGGCCGATGAAGACCTCGCCGACGATGCGCGCGCCCACCGGGCCGAGGCGCCGGCCCTCTTCCATCACTTCGGCCTCCTTCAAGATGTAGTACCACAGCGGCGTGCTCTCGCTCATGCCATGCGGCGCCAGCTCGGCCAGTTGCACGGTGGTCAGCACCGGCACGTTCATGCGCCGCGCGATGGCCTGCCCCGACGGCAGGCCGAAGTTGACGTGGCGGACGAGGTTGCGCGAGGCCAGCGATTGCACGCCGTCGGCGGGCAGGCCGGGGGCCGGCGCGAGCGAGCCCGGCAGCTCGAACAGCACGGTGGACAGCTTGGTGTCGATGCGCTTGTTCGGCCGCACGTTGCCGTCGCCGAAGTTGAAGAAGGTCTGCCAATCGACGAAGCGGCGCGGCGCGCGCGTGCCGCCGCGCAGGTCGCTCGGATCAGCCGCGTTCGGATCCTGCCGGTCGTCGAAGACGAAGGCGAAGAACGGCGCGCCGCCGTCGGGGCCGAAGTTCAGGCGGTAGCTCGGCCGCACCTGCGAGTGGCCGAAACGGTAGGCGGCCGCCGAGAACTCGACCGGGATCTTCGGCCCGTGCGAGGGCCCGTCGCGATGCCGCGAACGCTCGACGTCGTAGTAGCGCAGGCCTTCGCGGCCGATCTGCAGGAGCCGGTCTGCGCCGATCGTCGCCGGCAGGAACTCGTTGACGATGATCCATTGGTAGTGCCAACGCACCAGGCGCTGCGCTTGCGCGAACAGCTCGCGCGCCGGCAGGCCGCGGCGCTCGACGCGCAGGCGATCGGTCACCGCGTTGTGGAAGCGCAGCATCGCCACCTGCAGCTGCGACAGGATGATGTTCTCGTCATTGCGGCTGTCGGCAATGATCGCGTCGCCGCCAACGTCGCGCGGCAAGTCGTAGCGCATCGCGCCTTTGCGCGAGACCGCGGGCGAGCCCGGGATCTCGTGGACGATGAACCTGATGTCGCCGCTGCTCGTGTCGTAGAACTCGGGTGTTCGCTCGGGGCCCTCGCCGTAGAGCGAATCGAGGTCGAAGGCGGCGCTGCGGAAGTTGACGGTGCGGCCCGGTTCGGCGCGTTCGAGCAGGCGCGAGCGCCGGTCGAGCGTGATGTCGTGGTCGAGGAACTGACCGAAGAAGGTCACGCCCGCGGTCAACAGCGCGTTGGCGGTGTTGTCGAGGTTGTCGGGGCTGAATACCGGTTGGTTCAAGATCGACTGGATCGGATCACTGAGGTCGTCCTTGGCGTCGAGAAGGCCGCCCTTGGCGCCGACGAGCCGCGCCGCGTTGCGCACGGCATCGCTCTGCAGCGCAAACGGCGGCAGATCGGGGAACATGCGGGTGAAGACGTTGGCGCGGTCGTGCGCGTCGCGCGGGAAGCGGGCGGTGACCGTGTCGGCGAGCGCGGGCGCGCACAGCGCCGCCACGGTGAGTGCGAGGCACTTCAGCCGCCTGAAGGACTTGGACATGACGGATCCTCGGTGTCGGTGTGATCGACAGCCGACCGCAATGGCCGGCCTGCGAACTCGCAGGAGCCGACTCGCGACAGCACCCTCGCGTCGCCCGATGCTTGCCGTCAATCTAGGTCGATCGTTCCGAGCTCGCTGTGAGATTGCGTCTACAGCTGTAAGCGGCTCACCGGCTGCGCGCGCTGCAACGCGGCCAAGTCGAGCACGCGCACGCCGCCGTACTCGATGCGGATCCATCCCTTGGCCTGCAGCCGCGTCAACGCCTCGTTGACGCGCTGCCGCGACAGCCCGACCAGGTAGCCCAGTTCCTGCTGGGTGATGCGCAGCAACTCGCCGACACCGGGGTACAGCACCGGATGGAACAGCGCGCCCAGGCTGCGCGCGACCTTGGTGTCGGGGTCGGCCATGCGGTCGATCTCGCGCGCAGCGATGAACTGCGACAGACGCTCGTTCAACTGGTTCATCAGGTGGCGGTTGAACGGCAGGCTGGTGTCCACCAGCCATTCGAAGGTGGCGATCGGCAGGCCGGCGACGACACTTTTGCGCAGCACCTCGATGTTGTAGCGGTAGCTTTCGCGCTTGAGCAACGTGCCTTCGCCGAACCACGCGCCCGAAGGCACGCCGGTGAAGGTGATCGGCGCGCCGATCGCACTGTCGTTGCTCATCTTCAGCA
>JANNJX010000224.1:0-2079 GCA_031396005.1 Burkholderiales bacterium | reverse complement strand
GCGCCGTGCTCGCTGCCGCGCTGCACCAGGAGCTCGAGCGATTCGTGCATCTGCGCCGCCGCCTGGATGCCCGCCGGCGAGGTTTCGAAGACTGCCATCAAGCCGTCACCCAGCGTCTTGACCACGCGCCCGCCGCGCTCGCCGACGCTTTGCCCCAGCAGGGCCACCGTGTGCGTGATCACCGAGGTGGCCTCGGCATTGCCCAGGCGCTCGAAGATCGAGGTGCTGCCGCGCAGGTCGGCGAACAGCACGGTGCGTTGAGCGATGAGCGTCATGTCATGGAGCCCCTTGGCCGGCGCATACGCCGACCGATCCCCCGTGGGGGATGCGGGCCGGCTTGGGGCTGCCCGGCGCTCGGCCCGCGCATGTTCGCGGCCATGTGTGCTACAGGTTGTCGAGGTAAGTGCGCAGTTTGTCAGAGCGGCTCGGATGCTTCAACTTGCGGATCGCCTTGGCCTCGATCTGGCGGATGCGCTCACGCGTCACGTCGAACTGCTTGCCGACTTCTTCCAGCGTGTGGTCGGTGCTCATCTCGATGCCGAAGCGCATGCGCAGCACCTTGGCCTCACGTGGGGTCAGGCTGTCGAGGATGTCCTTGACCACATCGCGCAGGCCGGCCTGCATCGCCGCGTCCACCGGCGCCACCGAGTTGGTGTCCTCGATGAAATCGCCGAGATGCGAATCGTCGTCGTCGCCGATCGGCGTCTCCATCGAGATCGGCTCCTTGGCGATCTTCATGATCTTGCGGATCTTGTCCTCGGGAATCTCCATCTTCTCGGCCAGCGTCGGCGCGTCCGGCTCGTAGCCGAACTCCTGCAAATGCTGGCGCGAGATGCGGTTCATCTTGTTGATCGTCTCGATCATGTGCACCGGGATGCGGATCGTGCGCGCTTGATCGGCGATCGAGCGTGTGATCGCCTGGCGGATCCACCACGTCGCATACGTCGAAAACTTGTAGCCGCGGCGGTACTCGAATTTGTCCACCGCCTTCATCAGGCCGATGTTGCCCTCTTGAATCAGGTCCAAGAACTGCAGGCCGCGATTGGTGTACTTCTTGGCGATCGAGATGACCAGGCGCAGGTTGGCTTCGATCATTTCCTTCTTCGCGTCGCGCGAGGCCTTTTCGCCCTCGTTCATCTTCTTGTTGATCTGCTTCAGGTCTTCGAGCGGCACGACGGCCTTAGATTGCAGGTCGCTCAGCTTTTGCTGCAGCTCCTGAACAGGAGGAAGGTTGCGCGCCAGGATCGTGCTGTACGGCTTGCCGAGCGCGATTTCCTTCTCCGCCCACTTCAGATTCAGGATGTTCGGCGGGAAGGTCTTGATGAAATGATCCTGCGGCATGCCGCATTTATCGACCACGATCTTGCGCAGCTCGCGCTCGTAACGGCGCACGTCATCAACCTGCGAGCGCAGGATGTCGCACAGCCGCTCGATCGTCTTCACGGTGAAGCGGATCGACATGATCTCGCCGCTCACCGCCATCTGCGAGCGGTTGTACGACGGCGACTTGTAGCCTTCCTTCTCGTACGCGCGGCGCATCTTCTCGAAGTGCCCGTTCAAGGCATCGAACTTCGTCAGCGCGGCGACCTTGAGTTCTTCGAGCCGCTTCGTCAGCGCTTTGCTGATCGCGCCTTCGTCTTCTTCTTCGGCCTCGTCGAACTCGTCGAAGTCTTCTTCGGCGACATAGTCGTCGGCCTCGTCGTCGGAGACGAAGCCATCGACCGCTTCGGAGATCTGCATCTCGCCAGCGCGCAGGCGCGTCGCCATCGACAGAATCTCGGCGATCGTCGTCGGCGAGGCGCTGATCGCCAGCATCATCGCCTGCAGGCCGCCTTCGATGCGCTTGGCGATTTCGATCTCGCCCTCGCGCGTCAGCAACTCGACCGTGCCCATCTCGCGCATGTACATGCGCACCGGGTCGGTGGTGCGGCCGAACTCGGAGTCCACCGTCGACAGCGCGGCCTCGGCCGCTTCTTCGGCTTCTTCTTCGGTCGCCGTCGTCGTGCCGCCGCCGGCCACCAGCAGCGTCGCCGCATCGGGTGCCTGCTCGTAGACCGCAATGCCCATGTCGTTCAACAT
>JANNJX010000204.1:0-2643 GCA_031396005.1 Burkholderiales bacterium | reverse complement strand
ACCTCACCGCCACGCCCGTCGGTCTGCACGGCAGCCGTGCCTTCGCCGCGCAGCGCGGGTGTGATGAAGCGCGAGACGAGCACGCGCGCACCGTCGCCGCTGATCGAGACTTGGCGCGGGCTGGGGCCGACAGCCACGGTGTCGGTGACGGCGCCGCTGCCGTTCAAGCGCAGCAATTGGCCGGTGCCTTCGAGGGCGACCCAGGCCGCGCCGTCGGCCGGCGAGAAGGCGATGCCGTAGGGCATCGATGCGCGCGGCAGCGCGATGGTTTGCGTGGCCGCGAGCGTCGAGGTGCTGATGACGCTCAGACTCGCCGCGTCGCGATTGGCGACCCAGACGCTGCCGCCGGACACTGCCAGCGTGCGCGGCCCCGCGCCGACGGCGATCTCGGCCTGCTTGGCATGGGTCACCGCGTCGAAGACGCTGACGCTGTCGTTGTCCTGGTTGATCAGCCACAAGCGCGCGTTGGCTCCGCTGCGCGCTTCGAGCACGATGTTCGACGACGCGACCGGCCGCACCGCCGTCACCGCGCTCGTGATCGCTTGGACAAAACTCGTGCTCGTCACGCGTCCGTCGGACGCGCGCACGGACAGCGTCACCGTGTAGAGACCCGGATTCGCATAACGGTGCGAGGCCGTCGATGGGGGAGAGAACGCCGTCTGCGGCGTGCCGTCGCCGAAGTCCCACGCGTACTCGAGCCCGCTGCCGGTGGCCGAGGCGTTGTAGCTGACGTCGCTGCCGACAGCGGCCACCGGTGCGAGTACGGGGCTGATGACCGTCGGCGCGGCCACCACGCTCCAGGTGAACGTTGCGCTCGCGCTGCCGCCACGGCCGTCATGCACCGAAGCGTCGACGGTGTAGCTGCCGGCCGCACTCGGCGTGCCGCTGATGACGCCGTTGCCGCTGCCGATGGCCAAGCCAGGCGGCAGGCCGCTGGCGCTGTATGTCAACGCGTCGCCATCGGCGTCGCTGGCCTGCAGCGCCAGCGATGCCCCCTGGCCCTGCGTACTCGACTGCACCGCAGGCGTGGCGAGCACGGGCGCGCGGTTCGGCGCCACGAAGCTGAAGCGCACCGTCTTCTCGTCGGCGTTGGCACCGAGCGTGCGCAGGTCGCCGCTGGCCACCGGGCCGCCCCAGTTGATGCCGTCGGTCGAGACGTAGAAGCGGTAGAGCGCGATCGTGCCGTTGCCGCCGCCTGCACGCGGCAGGTAGCGGAAGCCGCCCAGGCGTGCCGTCGTCCCCATGTCGACGCTGAACCAATGGGGGTGTGTCGGGTTCGCGGTCTGCCACTGCGTGTGCCAGATCGTCGCCGCACTGCCGTCGAGTGCGTTGGCCGCCGCACCGTTCTCGCCGGCCAGCTCGACACTGTCGGCACTGGCCACCCAGCCGGCGCGCGGCAGCGTGTTGCCGTTGTCGTCGAGCAGGTTGAACTCGGCCATCGACGCCCAAGGGTTGCCGCCCACCTCGGACAGCGACTCCAGGCGCACGTAGCGCGGATTGCCGGGCGTCGTCACACGCCAGACGAATTGCGTGCTGACGGTGCCGCTGCCGTTGCTCGCCGAAACGCTGACGTTGTAGGCGCCTTGCGACGTTGGTGCGCCGGTGATGGCGCCGCTCGTGGTGTTCAACGTCACACCGGCCGGCAGGCCGGTGGCGCCGAAGCCCGTCGCGCCGCTGGCGGCGAGCGTCACGCTGACGGCGCCGCCGGTCGTGCTGTTCTGGTCGCCCGGCTAGGTGAGCTGCGGCGTGCCGGTACCGCCGATGCGCACGATGCGTGCGACAGACGGCACGCCGTCGGTGTTCATCGCGAACAGCATGTACAGGCCCGGCAGCGCGATGCCGGTGTTGCTCGGCACCTGCACGCCGTAGCTGTTGGCACCGCTGCTGGTGAAGGCGAGCGGGATACGGCGCTGATCGTTGTTGACGGTGTGCGTGGTCGAGCCCACGCGCACGAGCGAAAACGAGGCGATCGTCGAGTTGGTCGTAACGGCCATGCTCGTACCGTGACCCGCCTGCGCGGGCGCGGCGGTGATCACCGGCCGCGCGGCCGGCGTGCCGTCCGGGTTGAACAGGTAGTACGGCGAGAGGATCTGCACGTCCGGGTGGTTGGCGGCGCAGCCCGCGCCGCACAGGCCGCCGCCGGAGGTGATGATCCGCGCGTCGGGCAGCAACAGCGAGACACCGTGGTAATTGCGCGGCACGCTCATCGGCGGCAGCACGGTGAACGTTTCGGTCACCGGATCAAACAGTTCGGCGGCGAGCACCGAGCGGTCGTCGGTGAAGGCCGCTGCGCGCGTCTGGCCGCCGATCAGCACCACTTGGCCGTTGGGCAGGACGACGCTGTTGTGAAACACGCGCGCGTAGTTCATCGGCGCCAGCTTGCGCACCGCCGCGCCGCCGCCGTTGGTGTCGATGACGTAGGCATTGGCATTCGCATCCGCGCCTTCGTACAGCGACGAGCCGCCGGCCTTCAGCACCTTGCCGATGTCGTACATCACCGCTGTGCCGCTGACGCTGAACAGGTCGTCGCCGCGCCGGCCGACCGGCTCGACGCCGCCGTTGCCGCGCGTGTCGAGCAAGTGCATGTTGACGCCGGGTCCGGCGTGCAGCACGCGGCCGTGGCCCGTGGGGATGAGCCAGAAG
>JANNJX010000192.1:0-1662 GCA_031396005.1 Burkholderiales bacterium | reverse complement strand
GTGCCGGCGTCGAACATGCTGCTCGGCGAGGGCCGCGGCTTCGAGATCGCGCAGGGCCGCCTCGGCCCCGGGCGCATCCACCACTGCATGCGCCTGATCGGCCTGGCCGAGCGTGCGCTCGAGTTGATGTGCAGGCGTTCGACGCGGCGCGTCGCCTTCGGCCGCCCGGTGTCGGACCAGGGCGTGACGCGCGAGCGCATCGCCGAGGCGCGCTGCCAGATCGAACAGGCACGTCTGCTCACGCTGAAGGCGGCGTGGATGATGGACCGGGCCGGCAACAAGGCCGCGCAGGCCGAGATCGCGATGATCAAGGTCGTCGCACCCAACATGGCCTGCCGCGTCATCGACTGGGCGATGCAGGCCCACGGCGGCGGCGGCATGAGCCAGGACTTTCCGCTGGCGTACTTCTACACGCTGGCGCGCACGCTGCGCTTTGCCGACGGCCCCGACGAAGTACACCGCAACGCCTTGGCCAAGATCGAGCTCGGCCGGCAGGCGGCTTAGCTTTCGCTTTTGTCCTTGGCAGGCGCTGGCGCTGCACCCCAGGTGCTCGGCCGCATGCTGTTGACGGCGCCGCGCGAAACCTCTTGCGCGACGCGGCGCGCCGCCGCTGCCGCCGCCAGGCCGAGCGACAACGCACCATCGAGCACCGCGATGCGCGGTTGCGGCACCGCCAGGCGCAGCACGAAACGGCCGCGCTGCACGACCAGCACCATCGGCGCGGCAGCGTCGTGCCAGGCGCTGGTCCGGGCCAGCGGGCCTGCCAGGCCTTCCTCGAGCCACAACGTCGACGCTCGCGGCCGGTTGCTGAGCAGGCCGAAGCGCTCGCGCAACGCGCCGAGCACCTTGCCGGGCACCTGCGGGTACAGCACCACCCAGCGCATCTCCTCGGGCGTCTGCTCGTCGATGCGCGTTTCGGTGCCCTCGGTGTATTGCTCGAAGACGTCGTGCTCCAAACGCTCCATCAACGGCCGCGTCGCAGCGAGCATCTGCACATCGGTCGCCGGCCCGACGTCGGCGCGCACGCGCAACTCCTGCCCGGCGATGTAGTTGCGCTGCGACGGGCCCCACTCGATGCGGAACGGGGCGGCGGCCGTTTGCGACTCGACGACGAAGCCTTCACCGCCACGGCCGACGGCAAAACGATGGCCCGCGCTCTCGGCCCAGCGCCGCGCCTCGGGCCAGCCGCTTGCAGCGGCTTCTTGATCGCTGCCCAACCAACGCTTGAAAAGTGCGGACATCGCGATTGCTGCTGCTAGAGTGAAAGCGCGCCGGACTCTGCGCCGGGCCGCGCAGAAAGCAACGCCAATGATCGATGTTCATTCGTGGGCCACGCCGAACGGCCACAAGGTCCACATCATGCTGGAAGAGTGTGGGCTGCCGTGGCGCGTGCATGCCGTCGACATCGGAAGCGGCGAACAATTCACGCCGGAGTTTCTGGCGATCAGCCCGAACAACAAGATTCCGGCGATCGTTGACCCGGACGGACCCGATGGCAAGCCGATTTCCCTGTTCGAATCAGGTGCGATCCTGCTCTACCTGGCCGCCAAGACCGGCCGCTTTCTGCCCGACGACACGCGCGGCAAGTACGAGGTCTTGCAGTGGCTGATGTTCCAGATGGGCGGCGTCGGCCCGATGCTCGGCCAGGCGCATCACTTTCGC
>JANNJX010000178.1:0-3758 GCA_031396005.1 Burkholderiales bacterium | reverse complement strand
CTCGTCGCTCTCGAAACCGGCGGCCGAGAGCTTGCGTGTGAGCTGCGCGTGATCGGGGCAGGCGTCCGGGCGCCAGTAGGTTTCGTAGAGATAGACCAACACATCGACCATGGACAAGCTCACCAACCGCCGCCAATTGATGGCCGCCGCGATTGCGACCCTCGGCACGGGCCTGTCGCCAGCCGTGCTGGCCCAGACCGTGACGCCGGCCAACGCCAAGCGCCCCGCCACCGCGACGCGGCCGCTGCGCATCTACGCCGTCACGTTTCGCGGCATGACCGATGTCGAGAAGGGCTTCGAGGAGTACTTCGCCTCGCGCAAGATTGCGGTGCAGATCACCTGGCGCGACTTGAACCGCGACGCGACGCGCATGCCGGGGTTCATCGAAGAGATCCGCGCCACCCGGCCCGACGTCATCTACACCTGGGGCACCTCGGTGACGCTGGGCGTGCTGGGGGCCTACGACGCGGTCGATCCGGCCAAGCACATCACCGACATCCCGGTGGTCTTCACGCTGGTGGCGTCGCCGACGCTGGCCAAGATCGTTCCGGAGTCCGGCGGCACGCGCAAAGGCGTCACCGGCGTCATCCACGTTGCGCCGGTGGCGGCGCAGATCCAGGCGATGGCGGCGTACCGCCCGTTCCAGAAACTCGGCGTGCTCTACACGCCGAGCGAGAGGAACTCGGTGGTGGTGCTCGACGAGATCCGCAAGATCGGCCGCGAACGCAGCTTCGACACCATCTCGCGCACCTTCCGCCTGGATGCCCAACGCAAGGTCACGGCCGAGGGCGCAGCCGAACTCGTGCGCGAATTGAAGGAGGCCGGCGCGCAATGGTTGTACCTGCCGCCGGACAGCTTCCTAGGCACGCTGGCGCAGGACGTGATCATCCCGACAGCGATGGAGGTCGGCCTGCCGACCTTCGCCTCGACCGAGCAGCTGATGCAGGCCGGCGCGTTGTCGGGCCTGGTCAGCCGCTATCACAGCGTCGGTCAGTTCACGGCGCACAAGGTCGAGCAGATCCTGCTCGGCAAGCAGGCCGCCGAGACGGTGCCGATCGAGACGCTGAAGCGCTTCTCGTACCAGATCCGCATCAGCGTGGCGGAGAAGTTGAAGCTGCCGCCGCCGTTGCCGATGTTCAACTACGCCGAGATCTTGAACGACGCGCCGATCGCGCAGTAGGTCCACCCCGGAGCGGCTGCGCCGCTGCCCCTCAAGGGGCACCGCCAGCGGCCCGGCAAAGCCGGTTCCGCGGCGGTCGCTTGGACGGTGGCAGGTCGTCGTCCGCGGCTAGCCGTTCGCGCGCTTGCTGAGGATCTCGAAAGCCGGCAGCGTCTTGCCTTCGAGCACTTCGAGGAAGGCGCCACCGCCGGTCGAGATGTAGCCGATGTCTTTCTCGATGCCGTACTTGGCGATCGCGGCCAGCGTGTCGCCGCCGCCGGCAATCGAGAACGCGCTGCTGTCGGCGATGGCGCGGGCGATGGTCTCGGTGCCTTGGGCGAAGGCATCGAACTCGAAGACGCCGACCGGGCCGTTCCAGACGATCGTGCCGGCAGCCTTCAACTGCGCGGCAATCACCGCAGCGGTCTGCGGCCCGATGTCGAGGATCAGGTCGTCGGCGGCGACATCGGCCGCGGCCTTGACCGTCGCTGCTGCATCGGCAGCGAATGTTTTTGCGCAGACGACGTCGGTCGGGATCGGCACTGCGGCGCCGCGGGCCTTCATCGCTTCGATCACCGCCTTGGCGTCAGCGAGCAGGTTGGGCTCGGCCAGGCTCTTGCCGATCGGCAGCCCCGCGGCGAGCATGAAAGTGTTGGCGATGCCGCCGCCGACGACCAGGCCATCGACCTTGGCAGCCAGGCTTTGCAGGATGGTCAGCTTGGTGCTGACTTTGCTGCCGGCGACGATCGCCACGAGAGGCCGCTTCGGCTGCGCCAGCGCTTTCGTGATGGCGTCGATCTCGGCCGCGAGCAGCGGCCCGGCGCAGGCGATCTTGGCGAACTGTGCGATGCCGTAGGTGCTGGCCTCGGCGCGGTGCGCGCTGCCGAAGGCGTCATGGACGAAGATGTCGCACAGCGCCGCCATCTTCCTGGCCAGCGCCTCGTCGTTCTTCTTCTCGCCCTTGTTGACGCGGCAGTTTTCGAGCAGCACCACGTCGCCGGGTTCGACGTCGACACCATCGACCCAGTTCGACTTCAACGGCACGCTGCGGCCGAGCAGTTCACTCAGTCGAGCAGCCACCGGCGCCAGCGAATCGGCCGGCTTGCACTCACCCTCGGTCGGGCGGCCGAGGTGGGAGGTCACCATGACCGCCGCGCCGGCATCGAGCGCTTGCCGGATGCACGGCACCGAAGCGCGGATGCGCGTGTCTTCGGTGATCCGGCCGCTGTCGTCCTGCGGCACGTTGAGATCGGCGCGGATGAAAACGCGCTGACCGCGAACGCGGCCCTGGGCGACGAGATCGGAGAAGCGAAGAACGTTCATAAAGGCTTTCCGGAAATTCACCAGCCGAACAACAACTTGAGCACGAGCAACGCCGCCGTGCCGGACAGGATCGTACCGAGGATGTCGCGCCGCCAGTAGAAGTAGGCCGTGGCCACCACCACCGCGGGCAGGCGCGCGTCGCGCCAGGTGGCGATGAGCTGGCCCTGCGTCATCACGATCTCGGGCGCGATCACCGCCACCAGTGCGGCCAGCGGCGCATAGCGCAGGCCTTGCTGCAGCCACGCCGGCAACGGCAGCTCGCGCTCGGGCAATAGGAAGAAGGCGCGCGTGACGAGCGTGATCAGCGCCATGCCTAGGATGGCGATCACGCCTTCGAGCGTGGTCATGTGAGGTCCTCTTCTGGTTGCACCGTGCGCGGCGTCGTGTGGTCGATCACCAGCCCGATCGCCACCGCTGCAGCGATCGCCACCAGGATGTTGAGCTTCAACGGCAGCGCGTACGCCGCCACCGCCGCCGCACCCGCGACGCCGGCCGCGACCCTGGTGGCGCGGTCGGTGAGCAACGACAGCGTCAGGCCGAGCAGCGCCAGCGTGCCGGCAAACCCCACGCCCCACGAAGCAGGAATGCGGTCGCCAACGAACAGCCCGATCAGCGACGGCACCTGCCACGAGGTCCAGTTCAGCGCCGCGCCACCCCAGAAGTACGGCACGCCGAGCGCGGTCGGCGCTGTCTCGGGAAAACGCTTCATGAAGAGCACGTAGTTCAGGTCTGCCGCGAAGTACGCCAGGCGCAGGCGCTGCCCGCGCGGCAGGCTGCCGAAGGATTGCCGCCAGCCGGCCGAGAAGATGACGAAGCGCAGGTTGACGCACAGCGCCGTGGCCCAGATCACCCACAGCGGCGCGCCGCCGGCCAGCAGCGGCAGCGCGGCGAGTTGCGCGCTGCCGGCAAAGACGATCAGCGACATCAGCACGCACAAGGGCATCGCCAGATCGCTCTTGGCCATCGCAATGCCGGTGAGCAGGCCCCAGGCGCCGATGCCCAGGGCCGTGCTCGTCATGTCGCGCGCGCCGCGCGCGAACTCCGGGTGACGCCACAGCGGCGCGGTGTTGGCGGTGGAAGGCATGCGGGGATTGTCCCCGCAGCAGTCGATCGGCAGGATCGTCGGATCGGCGCATGCGGGCCGCCCGCGCCGGGCCGCTCCCAAGCCAGGCCCGCTAGCCCAGCGACGTGAAACGGCGCGTTTAGCGCCTTGGGGCGCGGCGCACAGGCCGCAAAGCGGCTGGCGCCGGGGGTCGTCAATCAGTCGGCCAACACG
>JANNJX010000115.1:0-7218 GCA_031396005.1 Burkholderiales bacterium | reverse complement strand
GGCCGTTGCGCCACGCGTGCAGCCGCGCGTCATCAGGCTGCTCCTCGTCGCGCAAACCAATGAATGCGTCGCACATCGTGTCGAATTCAAGGCGCGGCTGGCTCTCGAGCTTCTGCATGAAATGGCAGTGCCAGCGCAGGCGGCCGGCGAAGCCGCGCAGGTGATAAGCGAAGCGCTGGTCCGCCGTGTCGCCGCTGGCCCTGAGCTCGGCGATGCGCGCTTCGCTGGCCTGGTGCACCGTGCGCAGCGACAGCGTGCCGAAGGCCAGGTGCGCCGACAGGCGGCTGCAGCTTTGCTCGGCGGTCAGCGGGCTCGACAACGCCTGCCGGTACCGTGCGCCGCGCTGCTGCAGGAAGCTGCGCAACGTGTTGCGCGCCGCCGTTTCGCCGGCGAGCAGCAACGGGCGGCTGGGCGCTGCAACGCCCACCTGCGACAGCGACGGCAGGTCTTGCACCACGAGGCCACGCGCCCCGGCGAAGCTCGCCGGTGCACCGAGCCGCGGTGCATCTATGCGCCGCTGCCAGCGCGCGGCCCAGCCGCTGCGGCTTTTCAATCGGCGCACGACACCGCTCTGTGCAAACTCCTGCCACTGCACACCCTCGCTGCGGCACCAGCGCGCCACGGCTTGGTCGCGCTCGTAGCTCCACAGCGGCCCGGTCTCTTCGTGGCTGGCCAGATGCGCGAAGGCGAACTCGCGGCGCAGCGCGGCGAAGACATCGATCACCGCGCCCACGCGCACCAGCAACGGCAGACCGCGCGTAGCCAGCTGCGCACGCAGCGGCGCCAGGCAGGCCAGGGTGAACGCGACATGCTGCGTCTCGAACTCGGAGCTCGCCAACCACGCCGGCTCGATCACGTAGAGCGCGGCAGCCTGCTCGAAGCCGGCCGCCAGCGCCAGCGGCGCGTGGTCGCACGCGCGCAAGTCCTTCTTCAGCCACACGAGACAACCTGGCATCGCGCATTCTGGTGCGCCGCCCGCCACGGCGCGCGAGCAGGGTCATTCGTCTGGCTATAGTCTTGCGCGTCGCGAGAGTCAGCTTGAAAGTGGTTCGATGAAGCGCAGGCATGCCTTGTCTCTGATCGCTGCGGTGCCTGCACTGTCGTCGCACGCGCAGCCGAAGCAGCCGGCCAAGCCGCTGGCGCCGCCGCCGCCGAGTGCGGCTTCGGCCGCCGCGGCGGTGGAGCTGGCCGGCGACGTCGACCTCACGCGCGAGATCCTGGCCACGCTGCACCCGGGCCTGCTGCGCTACAACAGCCCGCTGCAGATCGACGCGACCATGGCATCGGTGAAGCGCAGCTTTGCCGGCGCACCCGATCTGGCGCAACGCTACCTCGTGCTGTCGCGCTTTCTGGCAACGCTCAAATGCGGCCACAGCCACGCCAACGCCTTCAACCAGTCGCCGGCGGTCGCCGCGGCGCTGTTCGACCGCAAGTCGCGTCTGCCTTTCACGATGCGCTGGATCGGCGAGCAGATGGTGGTCACCGGCGGCGACCTGATGGCCGAGAAGCTGCCGCCGGGCACGTTGATCGGCGCCATCAACGGCGTGCCGGCGCGCACGATGCTGCAGACGCTGCTGCTGTACGCGCGCGCCGACGGCAGCAACGACGCCCAGCGGCGCAACCTGCTCGACTTGCGCGGACGCACGCGCTTCGAGGCCTTCGATGTCTTTCAGGGCCTGCACTACGGCGAGCCGGCCGGCGGCGTTTTCAGGCTCGACGTGCGCACGCCCGACGGCACGATCAGCACGATGGAGGCGCCTGCCCTGACGATGGACGAGCGCCACGCGCAACTGCCCGCGGTAGCCACGGCGACCGACGCGGTGGCGTGGGACTGGCGCGTCGATGAGCAGGGCGTGGCCGTGCTGACGATGCCGGGCTGGGCGCTGCGCGACAGCCAATGGGACTGGCGGGCGTGGTTGAACGCCAAGCTCGACACGCTCGCTGCCGATGGCGCGATCAAAGGATTGGTCGTCGATCTGCGCGGCAACGACGGCGGGCTCGACTGCGGCCACCCGATCCTCGAGCGCTTCATCAAGGGCGTGAGCGGATTGCCGATGCGCCGCCTAGTGCGCTACCAGAAAACGCCGGACCATTTGAACCGCTACCTCGACACCTGGGACAACAGCTTTCGCAATTGGGGCGGCAAAGCCCGGCCGTTCGACAGCCGCTACTTCGCGCTGCCCGTCGGCGAGACGACGCTGCAACCCAGGGACCAGCCGCTGTCGCTGCCGCTCGTGGTGCTGATCGATGCCGCCAACAGTTCGGCGACGCTCGCATTCGCACAGCGCGTCAGGGCCACGGGCGTCGGCAAGCTCGTCGGCGAGGCCACCGGCGGCAACCAGCGCGGCATCAACGGCGGCGCGTTCTTCTTCGTGCGCCTGCCGGCGAGTGGCATCGAGTTCGACCTGCCGCTGATCGGCACCTTCCCGCAGCAGCCGATGCCCGACGCCGGTATCGAACCCGATGTGAAAGTGGAGCTCACCGCCGGCGACATCGCCGCCGGACGCGACGCGCCGATGGAGCGTGCGCTGGCGTTGGCCAAAGCGAGTTGATGGGAGCGCAATCGCTGCTGACATTGCGCTGTCAGCAGCGCCGGCGCACGATCTCACGCTCATCGACAGCGCAGAAGAGGAGCAGTCTCATGAGCACGATCACCCCCGTCATCCCGGTCCACGGCCTCGCATTCGAAACGCGCCCCGAAGCCTGGTTGCCCACCGGCGCCGCCGCCGAGAAGTTTCAGGTCGAGCGCGCGCCGCTGACCGAGCGCCTGGGCCTGGCCACACTCGGCATCAACGTCACGCGCGTGGAGCCGGGCAAGACGGCCTACCCGTTTCACAGCCACCGCTGCAACGACGAGCTGTTCTACATCCTCTCCGGCCGTGGTGAGTTGCGCCTGGGCACGGCGCGTCATCCGGTGCAAACGGGCGACGTGATCGGCTGCCCGGCCGGTGGGCCCGAGACCGCGCATCAGCTCTTGAACACCGGCAGCGAGCCGCTGCACTACTTGTCGATCGCCTCCAACCTCGACCCGGACATCTGCGAGTACCCGGACTCGAAGAAGGTCGGCGTCTGGGCCGGCGAGTTCATGCTCCTCACGCGCAGCGATGCGCCGGTGGATTACTGGGACGGCGAGTAGCACGCCCCCACCGCCACGCTGCCATGCGCCGTGCCGACCGCCTCTTCCAGATCGTGCAGTTCGTGCGCGGCCGGCGGCTGTCCACCGGCGACTGGTTGGCCGCGCGCCTGGCGGTATCTCTGCGCACGGTCTATCGCGACATTGCCGACCTGCAGCAGCAGGGCGTGCCGATCGAGGGCGAGGCCGGTGTGGGCTACCGCATGCGCGCCGGCTTCGATCTGCCGCCGCTGATGTTCACGCTTGACGAAGCCAAGGCCCTGGTGGCCGCGGTGAGGCTGGCGCAGCCGCGGCTCGACCCAGGCCTCGCGGCCGGCGCCGAGAACGCGTTGGCCAAGGTGATTGCGGTGCTGCCAGGCGACGTGCGCGCCGCTGCCGAAAGCCTGGCCGTGTACGCGCCCGACGTTGGCATCGACACGGCAACGCTGCAGCGGCTCGAAGTGCTGCGCGGCGCGGCTGATGCGCGGCGCAAGGTACGCGTCGACTACCTCGACCTCAACGAGCGCCGCACCCGCGCGCGCGTGCTGCGTCCGCTGGGTTGCTTCTTCTGGAGCGCGACGTGGACACTGGCCGCGTGGTGCGAACTGCGGCAGGATTTCCGCAGCTTCCGTGTCGACCGCATCGAACAACTCGATGTGCTCGACCTGCGCTTCCGCGACGAGCCGGGCAAGACATTGCCTGACTTGTTCCGGCGTGAGAGCGCCGCCGCCGATTGCAGAAAGTCGGCGCTGTGAAGGCGCAGCGCGCGCGCCTTCACTTCACCGTCTTGTAGCGCCACCACGGCAGCGCCTTCGTCAGCGCCAACACCTCACCAGCCTGCGCATGCGGCGCGCAGCCGGCGAGCGTGGCCAGGGCCGCTGTCCACGGCGCACCCGACAGCAGCGCGCGCAACCGCGCCACGGCCACGCCATCGAGCCACTCCTTCAGGCAGACGAGGAAGTAGTCCTCCTCGGCCAGCGGCACGAAGTGCAGGTTGAACTGCGCCGCCGCCGCTTCGATGCCGACGCCGACATCGGCCACGCCGCTGGCCACGGCCGCGGCGATGGCCACATGCGTGTCTTCGCTCGCGCCGTGAAAGCCGGTGATGCGCTCGGCATCCAACCCCGCTTCGTGCAGCAGATGCTCGGTGAGCAAGCGCGTGCCCGAGCCCGGCTGGCGGTTGACGAAGCGCAGCTTCGGCCGCATCAGGTCTTGCAATGCCAACACCTCGTGCGGGTTGCCGTGCGCCGCCATCAGCCCCTGCGTGCGGCGATGGCAGGCGATCAGCTTGTGCCGCCCGGGCTTCAACAGCGACTTCAACGCGCGCACGAAACCCGGCGCCTTGGCGCTGCCGCGCAGCACTGGCACATGGAAGCCCGCCACGTCGCAGCGGCCATGCGCCAGCGCCATCAGCGCATCGGCGCTGCCGGCAAAACGCAGGTCGATGTGCAGGCCCTGCGCGTCGGCGCGGTCGCGCAGCAGCGGCAGCGCCAGATCGTGGCTGGCGTAGAGCGTGATCGCTTCGTGCTGCACGTCGAAGGCCAACGCCAGCACGCGCTCCAACTCGCTGCGCAAGGCCTCGATGTGCGGCGCCAGGCGATGGCGCGTGCGCGTCTCGGCCCACAACAGCCGCTCGGCCAGCGGCGTCAGCCGCGCGTTCTGCCCCTTGATCCAGACCACCAGCGGCGCTCCCAGCGTGTCTTCCCACTGTTTCAACGCACCCCAGGTGTGGCGGTACGAGCTGCCCATGGCGCGCGCCGCGGCGCTGATCGAGCCGGTGTCGCGCAGCGTGCGCAGCAAGTCGATCAGTGGATTGGCCAACTCGGCGCCGCGCTGGCGCAATCGATCGTCGGGCGCGAATCGGTACTCGAGATGGATGCCACGGCGGGGAGAATTCATGACTTCAAGTGTGCCCCCCATCAACCAACCTTGGCTTTGGACGCCATGGTGGAGGCATCATGCTTCGTATGGCATCAGACCAACCATGGCATCTCGGAGAGCTAAGGCAGCGCGTTGCCGCCCACTTTGGCAGCGATCAGCTGGCCAAGCTAAAGCCGCCTCTCGACTCTCTAGAACAGCGCTGGCGGATTGCGCGGTACCACTACTACGTCGTCAAGCGATTGGTTGCCGGGCTGGCTGCGTGGTCACGTAGAGAGGGGCACCTCTTTGCCATCGTGCAACGGGCGCGTCTTGATTCGGTATCGCTCAAGATCACGGCGAACGTACTTGCGTGCCTTCAAAGCCTGCATGCTGTCGCAGACACCTTTGCACACGCGGCGTACTTCTCTCTGGCGCTCGATCAAGATCCAACCTTCAGGACCCCAATCGAACGGCTTTCAATCAAGACGCTGCTCAACACACTACTTAAGACCGGGCAGTACCCGAAGTTGACGGAGAGCGTTCGTGACTTGATCACCCACCAAGACTTCTGCCACATCGAGGCGATAGTCAACCACTCAAAACACCGCTCGATCATCGAACCCATCTTTCATGCAGATGGCGTGGAGGGCATCTCAGATGACCTGACCATCACCTTTCCTCGCATCGACTACAAGGGTTCGATCTACCCCGAGCGCCCTGTCGCTACTTTTCTAGAGGGCGAGTACGTGCGCGAGAACCTCCTGTACATACGAGCAATCGGCCCACTTTTGAACGACTACCTTGCATAGAAGCACACGATGATCCAACTCCACTACTTCCCCGGCAACGCCAGCATGACACCGCACATGCTGCTGGAAGAACTCGGTGTGCCGTTCGAGTTGAATCGGGTCGAACGCGAGATCAACGCGCACAAGTCACCCGAGTACCTGAAGATGAATCCGAACGGGTTGATCCCGGTGCTGGTGGACGGCGACCTCGTGCTGTATGAGACGGCGGCGATCGTGCTGCATCTGGTGGACACGCACCCGGCCGCCGCGCTCTCGCCGGCCGTGGGCACGGCCGAGCGGGCGTTGTTCTACAAGTGGCTGATCTGGATGTCGTCGTCGCTGCAACCGCAGTTCTCGATCTACTTCTACACCGAGCGTTATGTCGCACCGGGCAACGCGAGCGGCGTGGCCGAAGTAAGGGCTGCGACCGAGCGTCGCATCGAGGGCCTGATCAATCAGATCGATGCGCAACTGGCCTCGCACGGCGGGCCGTGGCTGATGGGCGAACGCTTCAGCGCGCTCGATCCGTATGCGCTGATGCTGTGCCGCTGGACGCGCAACGCGCAGCGGCCGGCGCGCACGCTGCCGCAGATCGGGCCGTTCTTGCAGCGCATGCTGGCGCGGCCGGCGGTGCAGAAGGTGTTGGCGACGGAAGGTTTGAGCGCGCCGTTGGTGTGAGGTTGCGCCGACGGTGCGCCCGGCACCAAGGCGACGGCATGCAACCGCATCGAGGCGGCGTGAGCACAGGCGGGCGCCGCCGCGAGCCGACGAGCCGCAGCACGTTGACCGGCAGCAGCAGAACGTGCAACAGCAGCACCGGGCCGAGGTCGGCCAACGCGCCGTAGGCGATGAACGCCAGGTTGCTGACGATGGCCATACAGCGCAGCGCCGTCATGTCGCGCATGCAGAAAGTGGCGAGCACCAGGGCCGCGGCCAGGTAGCCGAGCGCGTCGTGGGCGTTCACGGCCGCCGTGCCTCGATGTCAGCGCGCTGCGGGCTCATACGCTGGCGCTGAGCGGGGCGTTGCACGTGCAATGCCCCTGGCGCGCTGCCAGCCGCGCGATCTGGCCGCAGCCGCTGCACCGCTGCAAGTAAGGGCCGTGTCGCCGCAGGGCGAAGACGCTCGTCACGCCCGCGCCGGCGAAGTCGCCGAAGCGCCGCATCGCCTGCGCATGCGCGCCGCTGGCCATGGCAGCGCGCATCGAGGACTCGGACTCCCACATCGACACCGTCGTCATGCGCCGCCCCGTCACGGCCGAGGTGAACCACAGAAAGCCCGGCGCTTCGAGACTGTCGACGACGGTCTGCCGCGACAGATCGCGCACGCCCTGTGCCGCAGCGTCGCTGTCGGCGATGAGCTCGGTCACGGCCAGCACCCCCGGCGTCTGTGGCCGCGTGGTGCGCACGGCGGTGCTGGTGCCGAAGGCGAAGGGCCCGATCTGGCGCGGCTGCACGATC
>JANNJX010000073.1:0-1928 GCA_031396005.1 Burkholderiales bacterium | reverse complement strand
CGCTGCCGGCGGGCGCGCTGCCGTGCCGCGTCGAGTCGGCCGGCGGCGTCACCTTCGAAGGCGAGTTGATGGAGTTCGACGTGGCGCGCGAGCGCATGCGGGTGCGTGTCGGCCGCGACGGCGATCCGCTGTGGCTGCCGTTCTCGCGCATGCGCCGGTTGACGGTGTTGAAGCCGTGGACGCAGGCGCGCCAGGCACCCGGTGCGCCGATCGAGCGCATGCCCGCGGCCGCACAAGAGCGCGACTACACGGCCGAGCTGTCGGCCGGTGGGCAGATGGCAGGACGCACCATCGGCCACGTGCGCCAGCGTTGCGGCTGGTTCCTCTTTTCGCCGGCCGATGGCGGACACGCCGTGCTGCGCCAGTTCGTGCCCACGGCCACCTGCACCGGCGTCAGCCTGGGCAAGTCGATCGAAGAGTTGGCGGCCGAGCGCTGGGTGGCGACGCCGGAGCAGATGCTGGCCGCTGCGCAGGCGCAGCAGCAGGCCGTGATCCGGCCGCTGGGCGAGTCGCTTCGCGAGCTCGGCCTGGTGACGCAACACGAAATCGACCGCACCATGCGCGCGCAGGCGCAGGCTGCCAACGAGCAGCCGCTGGGCGAAGCGCTGGTCAGCGCCGGCCTCATCACCAGCGCCGATCTGCAGACCGCACTGGCGCACAAGATGGGCTACCCGGTGGTCGATCTGCTGCGCTTTGCGGTCGATGCCAAGGCAGTCAAGCGATTTTCCCCCGCCGTGATGCACGAGCACCGCGCGCTGCCGCTGATGCAGGACGGCAACCGGCTCTTCGTCGCGGTCGACTCGCTGGCCAGCGTGGCCACGTTGAAGTCGCTGCAATCGGTGGCCGGCCTCGAGCTGGTGCCGGTGATCGCGCCGCGCGGGCGTCTGAGTGTGGCGCTGGCGGCGCACATCAAGTCCAGCGACGTCTGGGCCTCCAACATCACGGCCTATTGAATGTGAACAGCGTGGCGAACGCCGCGTTGTTCCGCCGTTTGCGCCGCAGCATCGCGGCCTAGCATGAGGAACCTGGTTCCTCTGCGCGCACTCTGCGCGAGCCGCGATGTCCGATCTTTCCGAACCGAGCCCCAGCACTGCGCAAGCCTCGGCGCCGTGGCGTTGGCCGACGCCGCCGTACGCTGGATACCCGGCCGGCGAGTCGCCAGTGGGTGCTGCTTGTGAAATCGAAGGCCTGACCAGTGCCGCCATCGGCGCCACGCTGCTGGCGATGGACTTTGCGGCCGGGCTGATCCGCGTTCGCGTGCATGCCACGCGCTCCGACATGAGCCTGCGCCTGGCGCAATTGCGGCGCATCACCTTGACGGCGCCGATCGCAGCGCAACAGCCCGCGGCAGGTGACCCGCACGCGAATCTGCTGGCGCCGCCCGCAGCCGCCGAGTACCGTCTGCGCCTGGCGCATGGCGGCGGCACGCTGACGGGAAAGAGCGTCGGCCATGTCGCCACCGAACACGGCGTGTTTCTCTTTCCGCCACAGGACGAGTTGGAGCGCGTGCAACGTGTCTTCGTGCCCAAGAGTTCGTACGCTGATTTCGAGATCGGCCCGCGCATCGGTGAAGTCCTGCTCGAACAGCGCGCGGTGACGCCGGAGCAGGTGGCGCAGGCGGTGGCCGAACAGACCGCGCTGCGCACGCGCAAGTTGGGAGAGCTGTTGCTGGCGCAGCGCATCGTCCTGCCGGCGCAACTGCTCGAAGCGATCGATCAGCAGGCCCGCATGCCGGTGGTGCGCATCGGCGAAGCGCTGGTGGCGCTGAACCTGATCACGCCAGCGCAACTGCAGCACGCGCTCGAACAGCAGAAGAGCGAGCGCTCGATCCCACTCGGCGAGCTGCTGGTGCGCGCCGGTCATGTCTCGCGTCACGATCTGCAGCATGCGCTGGCGCGCAAGATGGGCTACCCGGTGGTCGACACCGC
>JANNJX010000070.1:0-3557 GCA_031396005.1 Burkholderiales bacterium | reverse complement strand
ATTCGTTGCGTACCTCGAGCGGCTCAAGGCCTTTCGCGTGCTCGACCCGGCCTGCGGCAGCGGCAACTTTCTTTATCTGGCGTTGAAGGCGCTCAAGGACATCGAGCACCAGGTCAACTTCGAAGCCGAGGCGCTGGGCCTGGAGCGCCAGCACGACGGCCCCGGCCCGCACAACGTGCTCGGCATCGAGCTGAACGAATACGCGGCCGAGCTGGCGCGAGTCACGGTCTGGATCGGCGAGCTGCAGTGGCGCATCGACAAGGGCTATGCGTTCAAGACGCGGCCGGTGCTGGAGCCGCTGGATCACATCGAGTGCCGCGATGCATTGCTCGCTCCCGTTCGCCCTGAGGTATCGAAGGGTCGGGCTGAGCTTGTCGAAGCCCCGTGGCCGAAAGCCGATGCAGTGATCGGCAACCCGCCGTTCGTCGGTGACAAGAAGATGCGCGGCGAACTCGGTGACGAGTACACCGAAGCGCTGCGCGCTGCCTACAAAGGCCGCGTGCCGGGCGGCGCGGATTTGGTTTGCTACTGGTTCGAGAAAGCGAGGGCGCAGATCGAAGCGGGAGCGCTGCTGCGAGCGGGGCTGGTGGCGACGAATTCCATTCGTCAGGGTGCCAACCGCGAAGTGCTGCAACGCGTAATCGGCTCGACGCGCATCTTCGATGCCTCGCCCGATGAAGCCTGGGTCAACGATGGCGCCGCCGTGCGCGTGTCGCTGGTGTCGTTTGGCCACAGCACGCAGAAGCCGCAGTTGGCTGCACAGCCCGTCGCCGCGATCTACGCCGACTTGAAGGCAGTGGCCGAAGGCGCGCAATCGCTCGACCTGACGACCGCGCAGCCTTTGCCGGAAAACGCCGGCGCGTCTTTCTTTGGCTTCTGCCTCGCCGGGCCGTTCACGGTGGAAGCAGCGACGGCGCGTGCGTGGCTGCGGCTGCCCAACCCGAATGGCCGGACCAACGCCGACGTGTTGTCGCCGATCTGGAACGGTGCTGACATCACACGCCGGCCCAACGATCGTTGGGCCGTGGACTTCGGCGCGGCACGCGACGCGAATGAGTCAGCGCTGTACGACTCGCCGTTTGCGCACGTGCTGGCGAATGTCAAACCGCTGCGCGATGCAAACAAGCGGGCGAGTCGCGCTCAGCGTTGGTGGCTGCACGGCGAGACCAAGCCGGGCCTGCGCAGGGCCGGTGAAAGCCTGTCGCGCTGGATCGTCACGTCCGAAACCGCCAAGCACCGCTACTTCGTTTGGCTGCCTCAAGGCGTTGCGCCCGAGCACAAGCTCGTCGTGTTCCCTCGGGCCGACGATGTGATGTTTGGTCTGTTGTCGAGCCGCTTGCACAACCTGTGGGCCGTCGCGACGGGTGGACGCTTCGGTGTGGGCAACGATCCCGTGTACTCGACCAGCAAGTATTTCCAACCGTTCCCCTTCCCCGCCGGCCTCACCCCCGCTGACACCGCGCACCAGCGCACGGAGCCCCTGCCCGAAGGCGCGCTGATCCCCGCCGATCTGCTGCCAGCCGTGCGCGCGCACGCCTTGCCAATAGCCCGCGCCGCCAAGCGCCTGGTGACGCTGCGCGACGCCTGCGCCGATTTGTATGACGATTGTGATACAATCTTGCGCACTCAACACCACGCTTGCAATCATGACCGCCACCTCGCTGCGATTGCCCGATGAGATCAAGGCGCTCGCCACCCGCGTGGCCGAGCGCGAGGGCAAGACGCCCCATGCCTATCTGCTGGAAGTGGTGTCCGAGCGCGTCAAGGCGGACGCTGCGAAGCAAGACTTCGAGGCCGTGGCCGACGAACGCTGGCAACGCTATCTGCGCGACGGCAAGACGATTTCCATCGACGAGATGCGCAAGTACCTGCTCGCACGTGCTGCCGGTCGAAACGTGAAGCCACCACGCGCCCGCAAGCTCGTGCGGTGATCTGGGCATGGCGCTGGTCGAGTTCGGCGAGGGGGCCGAGGAAGACTTGGGTCGCATCCTCGCACACTGGATGCTGCACGAACCCGCGGCCGCAGACACTCGCATTCGCGAAGTCATCGATGGCTGTGCGGTGCTCGAAGCCCATCCGCTGATCGGCAGGCCGCTGGCGGATGACAAGCGTGAGCTGGTGACCGGCTCTCGCGCCAGAGGTTATGTGGCTCTGTACCGCTATGTGGAGGCGGTCGAGCTCGTCGTGATCCTGGCGATCCGAGCGCAGCGTGAGAGAGGGTACGCGCGCGGCTTGTGAACCTGCAGGACGACGACGGGCGACTGCCGTCGCCCGTCGGGCTCGCGTTACAGCCCAGCCGCTGCGCGCAGCGCCTGGGCTTTGTCGGTACGCTCCCACGTGAACTCCGGCTCTTCGCGCCCGAAGTGCCCGTACGCTGCCGTCTTCTCGTAGATCGGCCGGCGCAAATCGAGCATCTCGATGATGCCGCGTGGGCGCAGATCGAAGTGCTCAGCGACCAACTTGCTCAGCTGGTCGTCGCTGATCTTGCCGGTGCCTTCGGTGTAGACGGTGATGTTCATCGGCCGCGCCACACCGATCGCATACGCGACCTGGATCTGGCATTGCCGCGCCAGTCCGGCGGCGACGATGTTCTTGGCGACGTAGCGCGCAGCGTAGGCGGCCGAGCGATCGACCTTGGTCGGGTCCTTGCCCGAGAATGCGCCGCCGCCGTGCGGGCAGGCGCCGCCGTAGGTGTCGACGATGATCTTGCGCCCGGTCAAACCGCAGTCGCCCTGCGGGCCGCCGATGACGAAGCGGCCGGTCGGGTTGATCAGGTACTTGGTGTCCTTCAGCCACTCCTTGGGCAGCACCGGCTTGATGATCTCTTCGATGATGGCTTCGGTGAACGAGGCCTTCATCTTCTTGGCCGTCTCGCTCTGGTCGGGGCTGTGCTGCGTGGACAGCACCACGGTGTCGATCGAGTGCGGCTTGCCGTCGACATATCGCATCGTCACCTGGCTCTTCGCGTCGGGGCGCAGAAAGGGCAGGCGGCCGTCCTTGCGCAGTTGCGCCTGGCGTTCGACAAGGCGGTGCGCGTAGTAGATCGGCGCCGGCATCAGATCGGGCGTTTCGTCGCAGGCGTAGCCGAACATCAGGCCCTGGTCACCGGCGCCGGTGTTGAGGTGGTCGTCGGACGCGTGGTCGACGCCTTGCGCAATGTCGTTGCTCTGCTTGTCGTAGCAGACCATCACCGCGCAGCCCTTGTAGTCGATGCCGTATTCGGTGTTGTCGTAGCCGATGCGCTTGATGGTGTCGCGCGCGACCTGGATGTAGTCGACGTGCGCGTTGGTCGTGATCTCGCCGGCCAGCACCACGAGGCCGGTGTTGGTCAGCGTTTCGGCGGCGACGCGGCTGCGCGGGTCCTGCTTGTAGATTGCGTCGAGAATCGCATCCGAGATCTGGTCAGCCACCTTGTCGGGGTGACCCTCGGAGACGGATTCGGAAGTGAAGAGAAAGTCGTTCGCCATGATTGCTAGCTCCTTGAATGCATTGGATCTGCAACAAGCGCCGACGCAAGCCCTGGGGCTTTGGCGAACGCTTTAGCAGAGGAATTCAAA
>JANNJX010000034.1:0-5398 GCA_031396005.1 Burkholderiales bacterium | reverse complement strand
CAGGCCGTCGGCATCGGGCACGCGCACCAGCAGCAGCGGCTTTTCGCCGGAGATGCCGTGGTGCCACAGGCAGCGCCGGTCGATGGCCGGCGCCTCGCGCGTCGGCGGCAGCGGCCGCGCCAGGATCTGCGCCAGCGGCGTGGACAGCAACTGCCAGGCATGCCATGCCGGGGCGTCGATGCGGGCTTCGCGCAGCGCGATCAGCGCCAGCGCCGAGGCCATTCGCCAGGCGCGCTCGACGTGTACGCGCTGGCGATGCCGATCGACGATCTGCGCCAGCTCCGCCGGGTCGTGCGACACCGCGGTGGCGAAGCGCAGCCGGACTGCGCCGCGCGCCGGCAGCACGCAGCGCACGACGATCGAGGCGATCGGATCCAGGCCGGTGTCGGCCGCGTGCGGCTGGCGCTCGAAACACGGCGACTGCACCGAGCGGCCGCGGCCGAGCGCAAACGTGCGATCGGTGCAGGGCCGCGTGTCGACGATGTCGGCGTCCGACTCGGCGAGAAAGTGCACCGCGTGCACCGTGGCGTCGCCTTCCAGGCGGCCGCGCCGCGTGAACCACAGCGCGCGCAGGTCGGCATCCCAGCGCGCCTGCACGAACAGGTTGGAGAAGGCGGGGTGCGCTTCGTCGGCGGCCTGCGCGGCCAGCACGACTTCGAAGTACGAGGCCAGCTCGACCACCGGTGGCGGCCCGTTGCCGCTGTGTTCGAGCGTCACCTCGCGCAGCTCCACATCCTCCTGCGGCGCCACCCAGACGCGCAGCCGCGTCGCCACCGCCGCGCCGTGCGACTCGAAGGTGGCCGCATGCGGCTGCCACTCACAGCGGTACTCGGCGCGCGGATCGGGCGCCGGGTGCTGCGTCAGCGAGTGCCAGCGCACGCCGTGCTCGCGTGTGGTGGCCACGCGCAGGAACATGAACGAGCCGTGCTCGCCGCGCAGCGCGTCGTCGCGCCAGCGCGAGACGGCCAGCCCCATCCAGCGCGTGGCGCCGGCGCCGTCCGGGCGCAGCAGCACCGACGTGCGGCCGTTGGACAGCAGGGCGACCGGCTCCAGCGCGCGCGTGCCGGGCTGCAGCGCGCGCGCCGGCAGCGGTGGCGAGTCGGTGTGCTCGTCCAGGGCCGCATCGATCCACAGCGGCGGCGGCCGCAGCGGCTTGACCATCGCCGGCACCGGCTCGTGCAGCAGCGTCGACACCGCAGCCACCTGCGGGTGGCCCATGAACCAGCGCCGCGCGGCGCCGTCGTGCAGCGTGTTCGCAAGCGCCAGCAGCGACATGCCCTGGTGGTGCGCCATGAAGGTGGCGACGCGGCGCTGCGTGGTGCCGCTCTGCTGGCGCGATGCGGTGTGGTCGAGCGCTTCGATGAAGCCGTAACGGTCTCGTGCGCCCTGCTGCTCGAGCCGGTGCAGGTTGTGCCAGGCCTGCCACGGTGCGACCTGCAGCGCCAGCATCGATGCGTATGGTGCGATGACGCGCTCGTCGGCCGGCGTGCGCCGCAGCGCCAGCGCCGGCACGCCCTGCGGCCCGTACTGGTAGGCCAGCGAGGCATCGCGCTCGGCATGCGCGCATTCCGAAATGCCCCACGGCAGATCCCATTCGCGGCCCTGCTCGCGCTGCATCGCCACCGCGACCTGCGTTGCCGCATGGAGCAGGCTGCCGTCCGGCTCATCGACCAGGAGCGTCGGCATCAGGTACTCGAACATCGAGCCCGACCATGATTGCAGGCCGACGTCGGCGCCTTGCGCGAATGTCGGCCGCTTCAGCCGCGCCCAATGCCGCGCCGGCAGGTCGCCCTTGGCGATCGCCACCAGGCTGGCCAGCCGCGCTTCGGAGCACAGCATGTCGTAGTGGTTGATGTCGAGCTGCTCGCTGCCGTTGGTGGCGTCGAGCAGCGCGCCGATGTGCAGCAGCTCGCGCCGGGTGTCGTAGAGCCAGCGGTAGTCCGCCGCCCAGCCGAGTTGCTCGGCCTGCGCGGCCAAGGCGTGTGCGTGTGCCTGGGCCTGTGCGGCGCGTGCGGCGATGGCCGCGGGCGTGGTCATGGCCGGCTCGTCGTATTGCACGTCGTCCTGGGTCAGCGAGCGCAGCGTGCGCAGGTGGTCCTGCAGCATCCACAGCGCGCGCTCGGCGGGCTGCGGCGGCTCGCCGTCGGCGGTGGCCTCGTGGTCGAGGGCGGCCAGGCGGCGCTGCACCTCGTCGATGTCGGCCGCCGCCGATTCGAAGTCCGACCCCATGGGGTTCAGAAGCCCGCCGCGCCGCGCCGCGGCCAGTTGCGTCTGGCTGCGCAGCAAGGTCGCCTGCGCGGCCTCGTCGCAGGCCGCGTCGTCGAGGTGGCGCAGCGCGCCGGCCACCGCCACCAGCGCCGCGCTTAGGTTGCCGCTGTCCACGGTGGACAGGTAGGCCGGCGCCAGCACCGTCAGCGTCTGCGTGTCGTACCAGTTGAAGAAGTGGCCGCGGTGGCGCGGCATCGTCTGCAGCGTTGCCAGCGTGGCGCCGATGCGCTGCAGCATCTCCTGGCGGCCGATGAAGCCGAAGCGGCGCGCGCACAGCACCGCCAGCAGGTACATGCCGATGTTGGTCGGCGAGGTGCGCGCCGCCGTCTGGCCATGCGGCAGGCGCTGGTGGTTGTCCGGCGGCAGGTGGTGGTGCTCGGCCGTCACCATGTGCTCGAAGTAGCGCCAGGTTTCGCGCGCCATGTCGTGCAGGTCGGCGGCCACGTCGTCGCTGAGAGGGCGTTCCTGCACCGCCGGCAAGGTCTGCGCGGCGCGCCAGGTCAAGAGCGGCGACAGCGCCCAGAGCAGGCACAGCAGCAATCCGGGCAGCGCCAGCCCCGGCGGCGCGACGACGAACAGCCCCGTGGCGAGCACTAACGCCAGCAGGCTGACCTTGCGATGCCTCCGCCACAGCGTGCGCGCGTCGCGCGACGCCGCCGCTTCGGCCGCCGCGGCCGTCGTCCAGGCGAGCAGGCGCCGCCGCGTGACGATCTGGCGCACAAGAGCGCGCACGATCGCATCGACCGTCAGCAGCGCTTGTTGCAGCAGTTGCGCGAGCTGCCAGACGGTGCTGGCCAGGGCGCGGCCGAAGGCGAGGCCGGCGTGGCGGATCAACGGCGCCAGCGCCACGCGGTCATCGGCGCCGGCTACCGTGGCCAGCGCGCCGATCAGCGGGCCGATGCCCAGCGCCGCGGCCACCAGCAGCAGCGCCACCGCCAGCGACGGCGTGCCGCCGGCCGCGCTGGCCAGCAGCAAGGCGACCGCGGCCGGCGCCACCAGCGAGCGGCGCACGTTGTCGATCATCTTCCACAGGTTCAGGCCGCTGATCGACCAGCGCCGCGGGTTCAGCATGAAAGGCAGCAACTGCCAATCGCCGCGCGCCCAGCGGTGCAGGCGCGATGAGGCCACGTCCGGGTGCACGGGGGCGCCTTCGATCACCGGCACGTCGCTGACGGCGGCGCAGCGCAGCAGCGCGCCTTCGAGCAGGTCGTGGCTCAACACCTGCTCGTCGGGCAGCCGGCCGGCGAGCACGGCGTGCGCGGCCTGGACGTGGATCAGGCCCTTGCCGGCGAAGCTGCCTTCTTCGAACAGGTCTTGATAGACCTCGGAGCTGGCGGCGCTGTAGGGGTCGAGCCCGGGCTGGCCGGCCGACAGCGCGTGAAACCAGGTGGCGGTGCCTGGGCGCGGCAGCGGCAGCGCGACGCGCGGCTGCAGCACGCCGTAGCCGTCGACGACGCGGCGCTCGTCGGCATCGACGCGCGGCGTGTTCGCCGGATGCGCGGCGATGCCGACCAGCGCGCGCAGCGTGCCCGGCGGCAGCAGCGTGTCGCTGTCGAGGACGACCAGGTACGGCGTCGGGGCGGCCGGCAGCGCCGGCCGGGCGATGAAGACGCGATCCGCCTGGCCGGCCAGGCAGGCGATCAGCTGCTCGACCTTGCCGCGCTTTCGCTCCCAGCCCATCCAGCAGCGCTCGCTGTCACTCCACTGACGCTGCCGGTGCAGCAGCACGAAGCGCGGCGCGCCGTCGGGCAGCGGCGTGTGTTGTGCGTTCAGCGCCTGCACGGCGGCCTCGGCGTGCGCCAGCAGCCCGGCATCGTCGGGCATCGACTGCGCGGGCGCATCGGCAAAGTCCGACAGCAGCGCGTACTGCGCCCAGGCCTCGTGGCTGGCCAGGTGCTGGCGCTCGATGCGCGTAGCCATGGCGTCGATCTCGGCGTCGTCGTCGATCAGGCACGGCACCGCCACCAACACCCGGTGCCGGGCCGCGATGCCGGCGTCGAAGGCCAGCCGCGGCAGGGCCTTGGGTGCGATCCACTCGGCGATCAGGCGGTGAATCGCCGAGACCGCAATCTCCGAGGCCGGCAGCAGCACCAGCGGCCACAGCCACCACGGCGCATCGGCGTGCAGCGTCAGCGCGGCCAGCGCCGCGGTGGCCGCGGCCAGGCTCGTCAGGTACAGCGGCAGGCGCGAGCGCCGCCAGCCGTCGCTGGCCATGATCTTGCGCGGCAAGGCCACGCCGAGCACCTCGGCCAGCGCCGGCCGGCCGGGGCCTTCGAGCCAATGTCCGGGCGTGGCGTGTGTTGGCGCGGCGGGCGTGGCGGTCTGCGTTTGCGCCAGCACCGCGCGCGCGACGCGCACCTCGTCGATGCCGCTGCGCTGGCTCCAGCGCTCGACGGCGTGCAGCGTGCGATTCTGCGTCGTCTCGTTCTCGTCGGCAAAGGTCGGCAACTGGCGCAGCACCTGCGCCAGGCGGCTGCGCTGGCCGATCCAGACGCGCCAGTCGAACTGCGCCACGGCGCGCAGCGAGCGCATGGCCTGCGAGACGTCGGCGTCGTGCGCCGCTTCGGCGGCCTGCTGGGCGTGGCGCGTGGCCGCCGGGTCGGTGAGGTGACCGGCGAGCCAGGCGCGGCGCGGGTCGTCGGGGGCGAGCTCGTTCCAGCGCAGGTGCAACTGCAGCAGAAAAGCGCGCTCGGCGCCGCGGCGCGTCAAGGCTTCGAGCGCGGCATCGAGGTGCGGCAGGTCGGGCGTGCCGGTTTCGCTGACCACCCAGTTGGCCAGCGAGCGCGACGCGCGGTCGGCCACCACGCGCTCGCCGACGCGGCGCAACTGCTCGATCAGCACCATGCGCAGCACTGACGGCAGCGCCCACCACTCGCCCCAGGTCGGCTCGACCTGGTCCTGGTAGCCGTCGAAGAAAGCGTCGAGCAACTCCGCGTCGAAGGCGTGGTGCATGCGCGGCAGCCAGGCCCAGGCGTTGTCGTGCACGCGGGGGCTGGCGTTGGCCGCGCCGCCGGAAAGCACCGGCAGGCGGCGGAAATAGCGCGCCGGCAGCGCTTCGGTGGCTTCGGCCAGCTGCTCCTCGACCAGGGCGATGTTGTCGCCCAGCCATTGCGCCGCCGGCGTGATCGGC
>JANNJX010000017.1:0-2586 GCA_031396005.1 Burkholderiales bacterium | reverse complement strand
CCGCCTGGCCGAGGGCAAGCTGCCGGCCTGCGCCGAGATGTGCTCGACCAAGGCCCTGCTTGGTGGCGACGGCGACGTCGTCGCCGACATCTTCCGCACCCGTGTCATGCAGCGTGGCAAGGGCAGCGAGGTCTGGGGCTGGGGCACCGCCTACGGCAAGCCGACGGGGACCAAGTCATGACGATGCGTGGCGCCTTGTTGATCGCCGCGGTGGCGGCGATCGCGCTCGCCGGCTGCGGAGAGAAACTGCAGAGCGCGGGCACCGAGAAGCGCAGCGATGCCAAGCCGTGGGAGGGCGCGCAGGCGGCGTACGCGGCAGACGGCTGGAAGGCCGGCGACAAGGCGACTTGGGAAGCGCAGTTGAAGGCGCGCACCGAGCGCGGCCAGAACGAGTACCCGCGCACCGGGTCGGCCAAGAAGTGAGCCGCAGCGGCGAGGCAAGGAGCGTCATGACGACGTGGCTGAAATCGATGCTGTGCGCGCTCACGCTGGCGGTGCCGTTGGCCCTTGCGCAAACGCCGCCGAGCGCACCAGCGGCCAAGCCGCAAGCCGCGGCCAGCGATGACTTGGTTTCGGGTGAGACCAAGCCCGGCGAAACAAACGCCGAGCGCAGCAAGAGCCAGCCCGGCAACAACGCGCCGTTCTGGCGCGGCGTCAAGAATTCGGGCACGCAGCCGGGCATCAGCAACCTGCCGGGCGCCGAGCAGGGCGTGCTGATCCAGTCCTTCGTCGAGTACCCCGGTTCGGCGTTCACCACCGCCGGCGAAGCGTGGCGCCAGGTGCGCAACAAGCTCATCATCCCGTACGGCGCCGCACTGCTGGCCATCGTGCTGCTGGCGATCGCGATCTTTTACTGGCGCAAAGGCAGCCTCGGCGGCCACAGCGCCGACACCGGCCGCAAGATCGAGCGCTTCACGCCGTTCGAGCGCGCGGCGCACTGGAGCAACGCCATCACCTTCGTCGTGCTTGCCGTCTCCGGCATCGTCATGGCCTTCGGCAAATTCTTCCTGCTGCCGCTGATCGGCTCGTCGCTGTTCGGCTGGTTGACCTATGCGCTGAAGACGGCGCACAACTTTGCCGGCCCGGTGTTCGCGGTGTCTCTCGTCTTCGTCATCGCCACCTTCATCAAGGACAACTTTCCGCAGCGTGGTGACCTCGATTGGGTGAAGAAGGGCGGCGGTATGTTCGGCGGCCAGGATGTGCCGTCGCACCGTTTCAACGCCGGTGAGAAGGGCTTGTTCTGGGGCGGTGTGTTCGTGCTCGGCCTGACCGTCGTCGCCTCGGGCCTGTTCCTCGACCATCTGGTGCCGGGCTTCGTCTTCACGCGCGGCGAGATGCAGGTGGCGCACATGGTCCATGCCGCGGCTGCGGTGATGATGATGGCGGCCTTCCTCGGCCACATCTACATGGGCACGCTCGGCATGAAGGGCGCCTTCAGCGCGATGCGCACCGGCTATGTCGACGAAGCCTGGGCGCGCGAACACCACCAGTACTGGGCCGACGACGTCCGCGCCGGCAAGATCCCGGCGCAGCGTTCGGCGCAGCCTGAGCCGCCGCTGGTCAAGCCCATTTGAACTTTGCCGGAGACGACATGAAGCGCATCGCCCTGATGGCCCTCGGATTTCTGTTTGCCGCCGGTGTCGCGGCCAAGTTGCCGCCGCTGTCCGACGACGCCAAGGCCAAGGCCGCCGAGGCCACCGCGCGCGCTGCGTATGCCGACAAGGTGGGCGGCTACAAGCTGTGCCTGTCGATGGACAAGGTGGCGGCCTACTACATGGCCGACGCCAAGAAGAGCGGCAAGGACGTGAAGCCCGCGACGGCAACGCCGCCCTGTGCCGACCCGGGCCAGTTCACCTACACGGCGCCCGAGCAGAAGCAGCAGCAGGGCGCCGAGGCGCACTCGCCGCCGACCACCTCGGTCGGGCCGCCGAGTGGCGCCAAGCCTGCCGACACCGGCGCCACGCCCGGACCGGCCAAGAAGCCCTGAGCCCGGCAGCCGGCGCGCTGCTACGTACACTCGCGCCCCATGTTGACCAGAAAAGTCGAGCCCGTTCTGCCACGCTTGACGCGTGCCAGCGCGCCGCTGACGCGCGAGGTCGAAGTCCTCGACGAGTTCGGCCAGCGCCGCATGGTGCAGATTCCGGCCGAGCGGCCGTTGACGCTGTACGTCGACAAGCGCGAACTCGTCACGTTGATGACGCTCGGCGCCGCGCCGGAGTTGCTCGCGCTCGGCTACCTGCGCAACCAGCAACTCATCGCCACACTCGACGAGATCGACTCGGTCACGGTCGATTGGGACGTCGGCGCCGCGGCCGTGAAGACGCGCGGCGGCAACATGGATTTCGAAGCCCGCACGGCGCACCGTATCGTCACCACCGGCTGCGGCCAGGGCACGATGTTCGGCAGCCTGATGGAGCAAATCGACAGCGTCAGGCTGCCGCCGCCGTCGGCCGCGCGCATCCGCCAATCGACGCTGCACACGATGAACGATGCGATGCGCAAGGTCGACAGCGTGCACCGCCGCGCGGGTTCGGTTCACGGCTGTGCGCTGTTTCGCGGCAGCGAGATGCTGACCTTCGTCGAAGA
>JANNJX010000792.1:0-2234 GCA_031396005.1 Burkholderiales bacterium | reverse complement strand
CACCCTACGGTGGCGAGCAAGCGATTCCTCGTCACGATCGGTGACCGCACCGTCGGCGGCTTGAACCACCGCGACCAGATGGTGGGGCCGTGGCAGGTGCCGGTGGCCGATTGCGCGGTGACGTTGGCCGATCACGGCGGCTTTCGCGGCGAGGCTTTTGCCGTGGGCGAGCGCGCGCCGCTGGCATCGCTCGACGCGCCGGCGAGCGGCCGCATGGCGGTGGCCGAGGCGATCACCAATTTGCTGGCGGCGCCGATCGAGTTGTCGCGGATCAAGCTGTCGTGCAACTGGATGGCCGCGTGCGGCGAGCCGGGCGAAGACGCGGCGCTGTACGACACGGTGCATGCCGTCGGCATGGAGTTGTGCCCGGCGCTCGGCATCGGCGTGCCCGTCGGCAAGGACTCGTTGTCGATGCGGACCCAGTGGGGGGAACATCGAGTCACCGCGCCGGTGTCGCTGATCGTCAGCGCGTTTGCCACGCTGGATGACGTGCGCGGCACGCTGACGCCGCAACTGCAACCCGGCGAGACGACGCTGATCGCGATCGACCTCGGCAACGGCTGCATGCGCCTGGGCGGCTCGATGTTGGCACAGGTGCTCGGCCAATTCGGCAGTCTCGGCAAAGACGGGGTGCCGGACCTCGACGACCCGCAGCGCCTGAAGTCGCTGGTCGCTGCCATCAACACGTTGCGCCGTGACGGCAAGCTGCTCGCCTACCACGACCGCAGCGACGGCGGCCTGTGGGCCGCGGTGTGCGAGATGGCGTTTGCCAGTCACCTGGGCGTGAGCTTGAACGTCGATCTGCTCGTCACCGAAGGCGACGGCATCAGCGACAGCCGCGCCGAGTACGGCGACTCGAAGAACTGGGCCACACAGGTCAGCGAGCGCCGCAACGAGCGCACATTGGCCGCGCTGTTCAACGAAGAACTCGGTGCGGTGATTCAAGTGCGCACGGCCGACCGCGACATGGTGATGGCGGTGCTCCGCGAGCATGGTTTGTCCAGGCACGCGCATGTCGTCGGCAAGCCCAACGACCGCGGCGTGGTCGAGGTCTGGCGCGATGCGAAGTCGATCTTCAGCGCTTCGTTGCGCGACCTGCACCAGGCCTGGGACGACGTGAGCTGGCGCGTCGCAAAGCAGCGCGACAACCCAGCGTGCGCCGATGCCGAACACGAAGCCGCTGGACGCACCGACGATCCGGGCTTGCATCTGTTCCTCCCTGTCCCTGCGGGAGAGGGTTGGGCTGAGGGCGCTTCGACAAGCTCAGCGCGAACGGGAGTGCGCCCCAAACTCGCCATCCTGCGCGAGCAAGGCGTGAACTCGCATGTCGAGATGAGCTACGTCATGCACCAGGCCGGCTTCGACACCTTCGACGTGCACATGACCGATCTGCAATCCGGCCGCGCGCGGCTCGATCAGTTCGTCGGCTTCGTCGCCTGCGGCGGCTTCTCTTATGGCGACACGCTCGGCGCCGGCGAAGGCTGGGCGCGCTCGATCCTGTTCAACCCGCAACTCGCTGAACAGTTCGCGGCGTTCTTCAATCGCCAGGACACTTTCGCGCTCGGCGTGTGCAACGGCTGCCAGATGATGGCCGCGCTGTCGCCGATCATCCCCGGCGCGCACGAGTGGCCGCAGTTCACGCGCAACAGGAGCGAGCAGTTCGAAGCGCGGCTGTCACTCGTCGAAGTGCTCGACTCGCCGTCGATCTTCTTCAGCGGCATGGCCGGCAGCCGCATGCCGATTGCCGTCGCTCACGGCGAAGGCTTCGCCGACTTCTCGCGGCGCGGCGATGCCAAGGCCGTCAGGCGCGCAATGCGTTTCGTCGACAACAGCGGCCGGCCCACCGAAGCGTACCCCGCCAACCCCAACGGCAGCTCCGACGGCTTGACGGCTGTGACCACCGCCGACGGCCGCTTCACCGTGCTGATGCCGCACCCAGAGCGCGTCTACCGCAATGTGCTGATGAGCTGGACGAGCGACGATATCAGCGCGTCGAGTCCGTGGATGCGCATGTTCCACAACGCACGAAGATGGGTGGGGTGATGCCCACAGCCGGAGCGTGCTCGCAGCCCCGGCTACTCGGCGCGGATGTTGTTCGCCTTCGCCACGTCGCCCCAGAGCTTGAAGTAGTACTTCGTCAGGTCGCCGAGCGCCGCAGCGGTGCCGCCGCCGGGCTCGTCGCCGCGGTCGGTGATCGACTTCGCCACGGCCGGATCCTTCAGCGCCGTGTTCAA
>JANNJX010000737.1:0-4714 GCA_031396005.1 Burkholderiales bacterium | reverse complement strand
CGACATCGTGACGGCGACGATCGCCCACCTGGCCCGCTCGACGCCTGAGGAGTTCTGCTTCTCCGCCACCGACTTCAACAGCTACGGCACAGTGGCTATCGCCGCCGGCGCCCCGCAGCGCGTCGACGGCTTCATGACCGCCTCGGACGCCCCCGGGCTCGGCATCACGCCGCACCTGGAGGTGCTGGGCCAACCCGCCGACGTGATCCAGTAGCAAGCAGGTCCTGCGTCGTGACGGCCGCGCCCAGCACGGTGATGAGCATTGCCGAGGTCGAGGCCTACGCGATGCGCGCGCTGCGGGCCAACGGCCTGGCGGAGCATCAGGCCGGCCCCATCGCGCGGGCCATGGCCGCTGCGGAAGCCTCAGATTGCCGCTCGCATGGCCTGTACCGGCTGATCGGTTATGTCGGCAGCCTGCGCAGCGGCCGGGTCAGCGCCGCGGCGCTACCGCGGCTCGAGTGCGTGGCAGGCAGCTTCTTGCGCGTGGATGGCGACAACGGCTTTGCGCCGGCGGCCCACGCGGTCGGCGTTGGGGCGCTCATCGAGGCGGCGAGGAACAATGGCATCGCCGCACTTGCGCTGACCCACTGCTACCACTACTCGGCGCTGTGGCACGACCTCGACCCCATCGTCGATGCCGGCCTGGCCTGCTGGGCTTTCACGGTGGGGCAGTGCATCGTCGCGCCGCACGGGGGCAACCGGCGCCTCATGGGCACCAACCCGATCGCGTTCGGCTGGCCAAGGGTTGGCGCACGTTCCTTCGTCTTCGACTTCGCCACCAGCGCGGTGGCCCGAGGCGAAATCGAACTCATGGGCCGCGCCGGCAAGGCGTTGCCGCCGGGCTGGGGCATCGATGCAGCCGGCGAGCCCACGCTGGACCCGGCCGAGGCCCTGGCGGGTGCGCTGCTGCCCTTTGGTGGCTACAAGGGATCGGCGCTGTCGATGATGGTCGAGTTGATCGCCGGGCCCTTGATCGGTGAGCCGACCAGCCGAGCGGCCGCCGCGCTCGACAACGGTGACGGTGGCCCGCCGCTGGGCGGCGAGTTGCTGATCGCGATGAGCCCCGCGGTCTTCAACGTCGGCCAGCCTGATGCCTGGCATGAACAGGCAGAGGGATTCTTCGCGGAGGCGCGCAAGCAGCCTGGCATCCGTCTGCCGTCCGACCGTCGTCATGCTGCGCGAGAGCGCAGCGAGCGAGACGGTGTTGCGGTGCCTGACGCGCTGTTGAAGGAGCTTGCGAGTTTGTTGCCTGGGTGATTCCGCCACCATTTGCAGTTGAAATCGGCGACTGCTTCCAATTCAGAACCCACACCGTTGTCGATCCGATTCAAGAGTGGCCCTCAATAGAATCGTACTTGGACATGGCATCTAGGGTAGGGCTATGGCGATACCGGACTTTCAGTCATTGATGCTTCCTGTACTCAAGGAGTCTGCTGTCGGCGAGGTGCGCATCTCTGATGTCGTCGCCGTCCTCGGAACGAAGCTGGCTTTGACAGAGGCTGAGTTGTCAGAGTTGCTGCCCTCTGGCAAGCAGACGACATTCGCCAACCGCGTGAACTGGGCCAAGAGCTACCTCGGTAAGGCCGGCTTGATCAGACTCACGAAGCGCGCGTACTTTGAGATCAGTGAACGAGGCCGGGCCGTGCTGGCCAGCCCACCCCAGGCGATCAATGTCAAGTTCCTCGAGTCCTTTCCCGAGTTCAAGGCATTCCGAGAAGCGGCCGCCGAGGGTCCGACCAGGCCGCAAACGGAGCCGACGAACTTCAAGGAACTGGCGCCCGATGAGGTGATCCGGTCTGCAAGTAACGAGCTTCAGCAATCACTCAGTGCCGAGCTGCTCGCGAAAATCCTTGCGTCGCCCCCGGATTTCTTCGAGCGCCTCGTCGTCCAGCTTCTGATCGCCATGGGGTACGGCGGGTCAGCTATCGAAGCCGGTAAGGCCCTCGGCAAGAGCGGCGACGGTGGCGTTGACGGCGTCATCGATCAGGATGCGTTGGGTCTGGATCGGATCTACGTCCAGGCAAAACGCTACACCGACAGCAAGGTGTCGTCGGGCGAGATCCGGGACTTCTTCGGGTCGCTGGATCGGTTCAAGGCGAACAAGGGCCTGTTTGTCACGACGTCGACTTTCTCGCCGGCAGCGAAAGAGACGGCCGACATGCTGAGCAAGCGCATCGTTCTGATCGATGGCCTCCTTCTTACCCGGCTGATGATCCGATTCGACATCGGCTGCCGGGTCGAAGAGGCGGTCTACATCAAGAAGCTCGACGAGGACTTCTTCGACTGACGGTGGGCCAGCGCGCGCCAGCGCGAACGCCGTCGTTGCTCACCTGCGCAAAGCGCGCTACTGCGAGGTCTTGCCACTGACGCCCCAGGTGTCGGTCAGCCCATAGTCCGTCGGGCAGGGCTCGGTCGGATCGAGCACCTCGCTGGCCAGCCCGGCGCCCCAGCAGACACTTCAGACCAGCAACTCCACCGGCGGCGTCAGCGCGAGACCCTTTGCCCGCTTCGCCAGTCGTTGGTCGAATGTCGCGAATCCAGAAGCACGCGAACTGCGCGCCAGGTGCAGCGCATCAGCGAAGTCGAGACCTTTGTCGAACGCATCGACCGCCATCAGGACTGCATCGCGATCTTCAAGCGTGAGGTGCTCGATGCACGCCAGCGCCCGCAATACGCGGGAAATGTCCCTCGTTGACAGGTTATAAAACCCACGCAGGACCCATTCCAGTTCCAGCAGCACGGTCACCGAGACGAACGATCGTTCAGAGAGCGCTGCCAGGGCGGCAGGCCGCTGTTTGGCGGCCTGCGCATCGTCGGCGTCATCGACGAAGAAGCGTGCCAGGACGTTCGTATCCAGGGCTCTCATGGCTTGCCGCGCCGCGAACGGGTCAGCAGCACCGCAGGGTCAAAGTCCTCCAGGCGGCGCGGGACACCACGCGCTTTCGCCTTGACCATGCCTGCCATCCCGGTCACGTCGGCCGTCGCAACCGCACGCACGACGCGCAGCTTCAGCCCGTCCGATTCTTCGAACAGCTCGATCCTGGCGCCTGCACCCATACCGAGCCGGCGCCGCAATGCGGCGGGCAACACGATCTGGCCTTTTGAGGAGACTAGGAGCGTCGACATGTGGGTTCCAGGACTGAACAATTGGTTTTTATCGTAGCTCGGCTTACGTAGTAAGTCAAACGACTGCGTTGGCGGCCCTGTGCTCACCTCGAACCACGGCTGCGCCCCTGGGGACGCGCGTGGTCGACGATCAAGAGTGAGGCAAGCTGCGCAGAGTAAGTCACTGCGAAATCGTGCCGCTGACGCCCCAGGTGTCGGGCAGCACGTAGCCCGTCGGGTAGGGATCGCTCGGATCGAGCATCTCGCTGGCCAGCCCCGTAATCCAGGCCCGGCCCTCGATGGTCGGCAGGATGGCGGGCTTGCCGGCTACCGTGGTCGTGCCGGCGATGCGACCCGTGAAGTGCGAACCGATGATCGATTCGTGGACCATCGAGTCGCCGACCCGCATGGCACCGCGCGCGTGCAGCGCCGCCATGCGTGCGCAGGTGCCGGTGCCGGTGGGGCTGCGGTCCGAGCGGCCGGGCGCCACGATGCAGGTGTTGCGCGTGACCTGGCCCACACCGGCGAAGGGCCGGTCGAACTGCACGATGCTGACGCCGGCGATGTCGGGGTTCTCGGGGTGCACGACACGCAGTTGCGCGCGTGCGGCCAGGCGGATCCTTTCGCCGACGGCTGCGAGCTCGCGCGCTTCGTCCGGCTCGATGCGAAAGCCGAGCTTCGTGGCATCGGTGATGGCGTACCACATGCCGCCGTAGGCGATGTCGACGAGCACACTGCCGAGGCCCTCGATTTCCAATGGGGTGTCCAGGCGGTCGACGAAGCTCGGCACGTTGGCGAATTCCACCGACACGCACTTGCCGTCGCGGCAGGTGGCGCGCGCGCGCACCGGCCCGGCGGCGGTGTCGACCCTGACGAGGGTCTCGGGCTCGTGCATCGCCAGGATGCCGGTCTCCAGCGCGACCGTCACGGTGCAGATCAGGTTGGAGCCCGACATCGGCACGAACTCGGTGGGCTCCATCGTGATCATGCCGATGTCGCAATCGTCGCGCGCGGGCGGCGTGATCAGGTTGATGTGGCGGGCGACGCTGCCGCGCGGCTCGCACAGCAGCAGGCGGCGCAAACCGTCCTGGTCGCGCTGCATCGCGCTCATGCGTTCGAACATCGTTCGCCCGGGCGGCGGCAGCACGCCGCCGACGATCACGTCGCCGACTTCGCCTTCGGCGTGGCAGCGGACGATCGAGATCACGCGCTGGGTTCTCATCTGTGGGTTCCTCGTCTCGGGTCAGGCCGCGTGGGTGAAGCGTTGCGGGCGCATCGGCGACAGGTCGAGCGCGCTCGGCCGCGCGAACACGATGTCGGCCACCAGCCGCGCCGTGGCCGCTGCCTGCGTCAGGCCCAGATGGCCGTGGCCGAAGGCGTAGATCACGCGCGCGTCGCGGGTCGCCGCGCCGATGGCGGGCAGGCTGTCAGGCAGCGATGGGCGAAAGCCCATCCACTGCGTGCCGCCTGACGTGGCCAGGCCGGGCATGAAGCGCTTGGCCTTGGCCAGCAGCACTGCCGAGCGCTCGAAGTTGGGTGGCGCGTCGAGTCCGGCGAACTCGACCGCGCCGCCCACGCGCACGCCGCAGGCGAGCGGCGTGACGACGAA
>JANNJX010000727.1:0-6250 GCA_031396005.1 Burkholderiales bacterium | reverse complement strand
CAGCAGGGCTTTGCTCGGCATCATCATCGCCAGGTCGATCAGGTCACGACAGAGCACAGAGTCGTCGCGCCAGCGGTCGGCGTTGGCGAGCAGCTTGCTCGTGGCCATGTCCAGCGGCGTCAGCGTGGCCACGCCGCACAGCAGGTCACCATCGCCCGGCGCGTCGAGCGTGATGCGGCCTTCGAGCACGATCTCGAACTTGATCTCGGCATCGTCGACACGCAGCATCGTGCGCACGCCGTACTGGTCGGCGCGGACCTCGCGCGTTTGCGTGATCACCTCGCCGCCGGGGCGGCAGATCGCGTGGATGCCCGCTGCACCCGACATCAACTGGCGCAGCGCTCGGTAGCCCTCGCGCTGAGAAACCAGGAAGTCGATGTCCACCGACACGCGGTACTCGCCGTAGCGCAACGCCATTGCCGTGCCGCCGCCGAAGAGGCATTGGTGGCCATGCAGCCGCCGCGCATCCAGAGCGTTCAGCACGCGTGCCACACGGCGATGGTGCTCGTGCTCAAACAAGCAAGCGGCTCCCGCCCAGGCTGGCCACCAGGCTTTGAATCAGCGCGCGCTCGGGCGGCTCCAACACGGCTTGCTCGAGGTGACGCCAGTTGCGCTCGTACAGGTTCAGCGCCTCGGCGGGCGTGACCTCGGTGGCACCCTGGTACTGCCAGGCCAGCCGTGCGAGCTGCGGATACTCGGCCAGACGGATGCGCTGCGGCACGCTGACCTGTTTGGCGCGGCTCGGTGGCGCAGACGAGGGACCGGCCACATTCAACGCCAGACCGAGTGCGGCCGCCGCGTTGGCGTAGGCCCCCATCGTCACCGACGGTTCGCCGCGTTCGATGCGGTGCAGCGTGACGCGCGACATGCCCGCGGCCTCGGCCGCGGTGACGGCGCTCACGCCCAGGCGCTTGCGCTCGGCGCGAAGCCGATCGCCGAGGGTGGCCAGGGCAGCAGCGACGATCTTTTCAGTGGCAGGGGCGGCGGCCGGCATGATGTTTCTCATTCTATTCACTTTAGCCAAGTCTGCGCATAATGAGACTCAATGTAGGAGGCGATGACTGGAAGATCGACAATCTTCCATGACTGCCACCTCCGCTTCGTTCGCCAACCTGCCGCTGCCGCCGGCCACGCTGGACAACCTGCAGCGCCTGGGCTACGCGAGCATGACGCCGATCCAGGCGGCGAGCCTGCCGCTGGCGCTGGCGGGCAAAGACCTGATCGCGCAAGCCAAAACCGGCAGCGGCAAGACAGCGGCGTTTGCGTTGGCGCTGCTCGCGAACTTGAACCCGCGCCGCTTTGCCGTGCAGTCGCTCGTGCTGTGCCCGACGCGCGAACTCGCCGAGCAGGTGACGCAGGAGGTGCGGCGCCTGGCGCGCGCGGAAGATCACATCAAGGTGCTCACGCTCTGCGGTGGCAGCGTGATGCGCACGCAACTGGCGAGCCTGGAGCATGGCGCGCACATCGTCGTCGGTACGCCGGGGCGCGTCATGGACCACCTCGAACGCGGCAGCCTCAACCTCGAGGCGCTGAACACGCTGGTGCTCGACGAGGCCGATCGCATGCTCGACATGGGTTTTAATGACGACATCGCCACGGTGGCCAAGCAGTGCCCGAAGCAGCGCCAGACGTTGCTGTTCTCGGCGACCTACCCCGAGGGCATCGCCAAACTCAGCGCCGCCTTCATGCGCGAGCCGCAAACCGTGACGGTGGCTGAGCAGCACAGCGCGACGAAGATCCGCCAGTTGTTCTTCGAGATTCGCGAAGATGAGCGCTTGCACGCCGTGTCGCTGCTGCTGAACCACTACCGCCCGGTGAGCACGCTGGCCTTCTGCAACACCAAGCAGCAGTGCCGTAACCTCGTCGATGTATTGAAGGCGCAAGGCTTCGCTGCGCTGGAGCTGCACGGCGACCTCGACCAGCGCGACCGCGACCAGGTGCTGGTGCAGTTTGCGAACCGCAGTTGCAGCGTGCTCGTCGCCACCGACATCGCCGCGCGCGGCCTCGACATCGCCGAGCTCGAAGCGGTGATCAATGTCGATGTGACCCCCGAGCCGGCGACGCACACGCATCGCATCGGCCGCACGGGCAGAGTCGATGCCGAGGGCTGGGCGTTCAGCCTGGCGACGTTGGACGAGATGGGGCGTGTCGGCCAGATCGAGCACGTGCTGGGCTTCAAGTCGGAGTGGCAGCCACTGGCTTCGTTGACGCCGGCCAGCGGCGAGCTGCTGTTGCCGCCGATGCAGACGCTGCAAATCCTCGGCGGGCGCAAGGAGAAGATCCGACCCGGCGACGTGCTGGGTGCGCTAACCAAAGACCTGGGCTATGCCGCGGCCCAGATCGGCAAGATCAACGTCAATGAGTTTTCGACCTATGTGGCGGTGGAGCGCGGCGTGGCGAGCGAGATGCAGCGCAAACTGTCGGGCGCGAAGGTCAAGGGGCGCGCGGTGAAGGTGCGGATGCTGGAAGGGTGACTTTAGCGAAGTCGCACGACGTGATCGACCTCTCCCTTCTTCACTTCGACGATGGCGTTCAACTCCTTGACCATGTCCGAGAGCGTCGCATGACCGTGCTCCTTGGTGTCAAACGTCGAATCGAGACGCTTGATCATTGGCCAGATCGATGCCTTGCTCACCCAAGGGTCGCCATTTGTCTCTGCCAGTAGCCGAATCGCTCGCCTGAGCATGTCCGCCGCGGGGTCAGCCGGTGGTGGCGGCGTCAGCAGTTGCGTCTCGGTCGCCTTGGGCGACTCAACGGCCGCAACTTCCTCGACCAAGTTGTCGTAGTACCGAAACTCGTGGCAGCTCTTTGCCCAATGCTTGTTTGTGTTCTTTCGTGCGCCCACACCAACGAGCGTGCGGCCCGCCGCCTTGATCTTCTGCGCTACCGGCATGAAGTCGCTGTCACCACCGACGATGATGATCGTGCCGATGTGATCGAAGCGGCTGATGTCCTCGACCGCATCGAGGCACAGCTTGATGTCGGCACCGTTCTTTGCCGATGCACCGGGCGGGAACAGTTGGATCAGTCCCAGTACAGGGCAACCGACTTGCTTTCCTCGATGTCATTGCGGCTCATCGCTCATCCTTTGCGCACTTCTCGGAGACGCCCGGGTATCTGCGGTGTCAACTTGAGATCAAACCTTTTTCGCAGGGCGGCGGCGCGAGACTGCATTCAGTGCCTGCTGCGTGCCACCGAGGCGCGCCAAGCGCCGCGCGACTTCGCGGTCAACCAGCGCCTTCAGGCCCTCATTCACAACGGCCGAGTGATCCAACGGTCCGACCAGCGTCGCCGCCTTGATCAGAAGCGCGTCGTCGATGTCGATCGTCATGCGCATGGTCGAGTCGTTTCAAACGTCATCCGCAAACTCGCCCGTCAATGTCTCCGGCGCATTGAGCCCGAGTGCCGTTTCCAACACGACCCACGCCTCTTCGGCCGTCTCGACGACGTGGAACAGCTGCAAGTCCTCGGCGGCGATCATGCCGGTCTCGACCAGCCACTCCCAGTTGATCAGCTTGCTCCAGAACTCTTTGCCGACGAGCACGATCGGGCGTTTGCGGACCTTGCCGGTTTGCGTGAGCGTCAGCACTTCGAACATCTCGTCGAGCGTGCCGAAGCCGCCGGGAAAGCAGACCAGGCCCGCCGAGCGCATCAGGAAATGCATCTTGCGCAGCGCGAAGTAGTGGAACTGGAAGCACAGCCGCGGCGTGATGTAGGCGTTGGGTTCCTGCTCGTGAGGCAGCACGATGTTCAAGCCGATGCTCGGCCCGCCGGCTTCGCTGGCGCCGCGATTGCCGGCTTCCATGATGCCGGGGCCGCCGCCGGTGACGACGACGATCTTCTCGTTCGCCTTCTTGCTGGCCTGGGTGATCAGCGACGAGAGCTGCCGCGCCTCTTCGTAGTAGCGCGACATGTGCAGCGACATGCGCGCGCGGGCGATCGCCGCTTTGTCGTTGCCGGACTCCGCCTTGGACAGGCGCTCCTCGGCCACGTCCATCGGCACCAGGCGCGCACTGCCGAACATGACGATCGTGGCGGCGATGCGCTCTTCCTGCAGGATCAGTTCGGGCTTCAACAGCTCCAGTTGCATGCGCACCGGCCGCAGGTCTTCGCGCAGCAAAAAACGCTCGTCGACGAAGGCCAGCTTGTAGCTGCTGTCGGCGCCGCCGTAGAGCGAGGTCGGTTTGACGGTGGCGGCTTCTTCTTCGGCGGTGGGAAAGTTGCGCGCGCTGAGGTCGGGGTGCTTGGGGCTCATGAGGCAACTTTACGCCTGCGGTGCGAGCGTGCTGACGTAGTCATGTTGTGCTGTGGAGATGGTCGAGACGCGGTACTCGACCGGCTTGTCGTTGAAGGTCAATGCCGTGCGCCGCACTTGCAGCACGGCGCTGCCGGGCGCCACGCCGAGCACGCGTGCGACGGTGCGGTCAGCGCCGGCCGCGCGCACGCGCTCGGTGGCGCGGACGACGGTGATGGCAAAGGCCGTCTGGTAGAGGTGGTAGATCGTGCTCGGCCGTTCGCGCAGACGCTTTTCATTGAGGCCGCGGAAGAGGGCCGCGGGCAGCGTGAGGCGGTCGTAGACGACGGGCCGCCCCTGCAACGACAGGCGGTTCTCGACCAGGATCGCCGCATCGCCCTCGCGGCAGGCGAGCGCAGCGGCGGCCTCGTCGTCGAGGCGGCCGCGATCGAACGACAGCAGCTCCACGGCCGGCGCATCGCGCGCGCCGTCGCTGCGCTCGACGTGGAAGAACTGGAAGACGAAGCGCTCGGTAGTGTGCGTGGCGACGAAGGTGCCGCGGCCTTGTCGGCGCACGACGATGCGCTCGGCCACCAGTTCATCGACGGCGTGGCGCAGCGTGCCGATGGATACGCCCAGCGCCGCAGCGAGCGTGGCTTCGTTAGGCAGCGCGCTGGCCGCCGGGTAACGTCCGGATTCGATGGCGGCGAGCAGCGCCTGCTTGGCTTGGCGGTACAGCGGCGCACCGGCCGCGTCGGGCGGCAGGCGGGCAAAAGACGCTTCAGTACTCATCGTGCCGCCGATGCTAGACGCACCGAACGATTCATTCAAGTCATATAAATGACCAGGTTGACGCGCCGGGCAGTGTCACTAAACTGAGGGCATCCCCTGGACAACCCAATAAGGAGCGCGCATGAATCATTTCGTGCTGCACGACGCCAAGGACTCGGTGGCGGTCGTGGTGGTGGAAGGTGTCAAGACCGGCATGGAAATGTCGGGCTGGATCATGGACGAGGACAAGATGACCAACGTCGTCGCGCGCTCGGACATTCCCATCGGCCATAAGGTGGCGCTGCGCGACATGGCCGTCGGCGACACGGTGTGGAAGTACGGCATCGACATGGGCAAGGTGGTCGCGCCGATCAAGGCCGGCGAGCATGCGCATGTTCACAACATCAAGACGAAACGTTGGTAACCCCCCGGAGCGGCCTTCGGCCGCCTCTCTCCAAGGGGGGCGCCGCCAGCGGCCCGGAAAAGCCGGTTCCGCGGCGGCCACTTGGCAAGACACTTCATTCACGGAGCTAACTGCATGAGCGTCATCAGCAAGAACACCACCTTCCTCGGCTACCGCCGCGAGAACGGCCGCGTCGGCGTGCGCAACCACGTCATCATCCTGCCGCTCGATGACTTGTCGAATGCCGCGGCCGAAGCGGTGGCGCACAACATCAAGGGCGCCCTGGCGATTCCGCACCCGTATGGCCGGCTGCAATTCGGCGCCGACCTCGAACTGCATTTCCGCACGCTAATCGGCAGCGGCTGCAACCCGAACGTGGCCGCGGTTGTCGTCATCGGCATCGAGGACGGCTGGACGAAGAAGGTCGTCGATGGCATCGCCGCCACCGGCAAGCCAGTGGCCGGCTTCGGCATCGAGGGTCATGGCGACCACGAGACGATCATGAAGGCGAGCAAGGTGGCCCGCGAGTACGTGCAGTGGGCCAGCGAAAAACAGCGCGAGGCCTGCGCCATCGGCGAACTCTGGGTCAGCACGAAGTGCGGCGAGAGCGACACGACCAGCGGCTGCGGCGCCAACCCGACGGTCGGCAACGCTTTCGACAAGCTGCACCCGCTGGGCAACTACCTGTGCTTCGGCGAGACGAGCGAGATCACCGGCGGCGAGAAGATCGTCGAGCAGCGCTGCAAGACGCCTGAGGTGGCCGAGCAGTTCATGTTCATGTTCAACCGCTATCAGGACATGATCAACCGCCACAAGACGACCGACCTCTCCGAGTCGCAGCC
>JANNJX010000696.1:0-2151 GCA_031396005.1 Burkholderiales bacterium | reverse complement strand
GACAGCTTCATCGCACGCGTGGCCGAAGCATTCGCGAAGACGCGCGTCGGCACACCCGAGATGGACCTCGATTGCGGGCCGCTGATGAATCCGGCGCAGCTCGCCCGCGTGAATCGCTTCATCGACAGCGCGCGCGCATCCGGCGTGCCGCTGCTGGCGCAAGGCCGCATCGCGGACGGCGCACCTTCAACGGGCTACTACGTGCGGCCGACGCTGTTCGGCCCGGTGCCACGCGACAACGCACTCGCGCGCGAGGAGGTCTTCGGCCCGGTGCTCGCGGCGATGCCCTTCGACGACGAAGCCGATGCGATTCAACTCGCCAACGCCACCGACTACGGCCTGCTCGCTGCCGTGTGGAGCGAGAACGGCGGCCGTCAGCAGCGCGTGGCGAAGGCCGTGCGCGCGGGCCAGGTGTTCATCAACTGCTACGGCGCCGGCGGCGGCGTCGAACTGCCCTTCGGCGGCACCAAGCGCAGCGGCCACGGACGCGAAAAAGGCCTGCTAGCGCTCGAGGAGATGAGCACGACCAAGACGCTGGTGCACTATCACGGCTAGTCAAGGCCGCGGAAGAAGGCGCTGATCTCGCCAGCCAGCGCCTCGGGCTGCTCGAGCGCGGCGAAGTGGCCGCCCTTGGGCATCACGCTCCAGCGCCGGATGTCGGTGAAGGTGCGCTCTGCCGCCTCGCGCGGCGGACGCAGGATTTCGTGCGGGAACTCGCAGTAGCCGGTAGGCACGCCGATGCGCCCGTCGATCGGCCACGCGCCATGGGCTCGAGCGTAGTAGGGCCAGAACGAGGCGCCGATGCAGCGCGTGTACCAATACAGGCTGATGTTGCCGAGCATCTCGTCCATCGTCAGCGCGTCGCGTGGGTCGCCTTCGTTGTCGGTCCAAGCGCGGTATTTCTCGGCGATCCACGCGGCCAGGCCGACGGGAGAGTCGGTGAGCGCAAAGGCCAGCGTCTGCGGGCGCGTGCCCTGCATCGCCTGGTAGCCGGTTTCTTCCTTCAGCCAGGCCTGCATCTCGCCGACATAGCGGCGTTCGGCGGGGCTCGGCTCGCTGAACATCGCTGCATCGCGCTTCAGCGGCATCAGGTTCAGATGGATGCCGATGACGTGATCGGCGCGATTGGCACCCAGCCACGCGGTGACGAACGAACCCCAGTCGCCGCCCTGCGCGCCGTAGCGCGTGTAGCCGAGGCGCTCGTGCATCAGGGTGTCGAAGATGGCACCGATCTCGGGCAGCGCCTGGCGCGGCTGGTGCGGCTCGAACGACAAGGTGTAGCCAGGCAGCGAAGGCACGACGACGGTGAAGCCATCGGCCACCAACAGCGGGATCAATTTCATGAACTCCAGCACCGAGCCGGGCCAGCCGTGCGAGAGCAGCAGCGGCCTGGGGTTGGCGCCGCGGCCGACTACATGCAGGAAGTGGACGTCGATGGCGTCGATGCGTGTCTTGAACTGCGGCCAGGCGTTGAGCGCCGCCTCAGAAGCGCGCCAGTCGAAGCGGGTGCGCCAGTCGTGCGCCAACTCGCGCATGAATGCGAGCGAGGTGCCGTAGGCCCAGGCCGCGGCGGGCGCGGGCGCTTCGTCGGGCCACAGCGTGCGGTCCAGGCGCGCGTGCAAGTCGTCGATCGCCGCCTGCGGCACGGCGAGCTTGAACGCGCGGATGTTGGTCATGAGGAATCCTTCGCGCTGCGCGCTGCGGTGCGAGCCCCCTTCGGAGCGGCCGGGCGAGGGCTCACGTCAACATGTCAGGTTGTGTCTTTACAAGCTGCTCCCAGATCGGCTGGAAGTGCAGCCAGCCGATGTACTCGCTGCCCACATGCTCGCGGCTGTAGCGGGCCTTGTCGGGCGGCACGAGTTGGGGCGTCTGGCCGGAGGCGTCGATCAGCAACTGCTGCTGGCAGCAGCGCTCGAGCGCGATGAACCAGAACGCCGCGGCCTCGATGCTGTGGCGGCTGGCGGTGATGAGGCCGTGGTTCTGGTGGATCGCGGCCCTGACGCCGCGGAAGGCTTCCGCAACCTTTTGGCCGGCATCGACTTCGACGGCCACCTTGCCGCCCTCGTCGGCGATCACCACATGGTCCTCGAAGAAGCAGGCCGCGTCCTGCGTGATCGGCGGCAGCGGCCGGCCGAGCGAGGCATAGGCGCC
>JANNJX010000669.1:0-2064 GCA_031396005.1 Burkholderiales bacterium | reverse complement strand
TCGCCGGACTTCCAACTGCTCTCCAGCTCGTGGGTCGTCGTGTTGAATTCCTGATTGACGCTCGTCTCGACATCACGCGCCGCAGTCTCGAACTGCGACTTCATCTTCTGCAGCTCTTCCAATTCGATCGTGCGGTTGACCTCGGCCTTGACCTCAGCGACGTAGCGCTGCGCCTTGCCGAGAAAGTGGCCGACGGTGCGCGCCACGCGCGGCAGTTTTTCCGGCCCGATGACGATGAGCGCCACCGCACCGATCAGCGCGATCTTGTCGAATCCGAAGTCAATCATGGACGGGCGCCCGATCTACGGCGGGCTGTGCAGACTTATGTCTTCGTCTTGGCCTCGACGTCCACGGTGTTGGCGTCGGTGCTCTTCGGCTGCGACGTTACCTGTGACGGCGGCGTGCCTTCAGCAGCCGCGTCGCCGCCCGACTTCACACCGTCCTTGAAACCCTTGACCGCACCACCCAGGTCGGAGCCGATGTTCTTCAGCTTCTTCGTGCCGAAAATCAGCACCACGACGAGCAGCACGATCAGCCAATGCCAGATGCTGAAAGATCCCATGACGTTCTCCTATGAAAGGAACTGCGAGCGATTCTAGGCCAGCACCGTTGTCAGCCCTTGACCCAGGGCCTCGGGCCACCCATGACATGCATGTGCAAGTGCATTACTTCCTGGCTGCCGTCACGCCCGGTGTTGATGACATGTCTGAACCCGCTGGTGACGCCGAGTTCCCGCATCAGGTGCGGCGACAGCGCCATCATGCGGCCCAACAGCGGGGCGTGCTCGGCCGTCACCTCGGCCATCGAGACGATGTGCTGCTTCGGCACCATCAGGATGTGCACCGGCGCCCAAGGGTGGATGTCGTGAAAGGCCACCATCTCGCCGTCTTCATGAACCTTCTTCGCCGGAATCTGGCCGGCGGCGATCTTGCAGAAGATGCAACTCGAATCCATGGCATTCACGCCGGAACCACCGGTTGGTTGTCGTTGAGCTTGATGAAACCTTTGATCACGCGGTACAGCGCCCAGATGCCGGCAACGAACCAGACCAGCAGGCCGAGGCCGAAAGCGAACAAGAGGATGAACCCCACCACCGACCAGAGCAATCCCCACCAGAAGGTGCGGATCTGCCAGTCGAAGTGGCTCTCGTACAGCGTGCCGGCGGCATCCTCGCGCTTCACGTAGTTGATGATCACGCCGACGATCGCGGTGATGCCGACGAATACCGACAGCACTTGCAAGGCGTACACCACCATCGTCAGCGTCTTCAGGCTCGCCAGGTCTTCCGACGTTCTTTCCATCACGCACCCTCTTCGGTGTCACGTTGATCGGCTTTGCGCAACGCAAACGCTTCCAGACCCGACTGACCCTCGCGCCGCTCGAGTTCGGCCAGCACGTCGGCCGGCTTCAAGCCGAAGTGCGCCAACGCGATCATCGAGTGGAACCAGAGGTCGGCCACTTCGGCGGTGATGCGGGCGCGGTCGCCGTCCTTGGCGGCCATGACGACCTCGGTGGCTTCTTCGCCGACTTTCTTCAAGATCGCGTCGACGCCTTTGGCGGACAGGCGGGCGACATAGCTCTTGTCCGCATCGCCGCTGCGGCGCGACTCGATCACGGCCGCCAGGCGGGCCAGCGTGTCGTTGCTCATGTGGCCCCCTTGGCGCTGCGCGCCGTCCCCCCAAGAGGGAGCGAGCGCCTCCGGAACGGCCGAGCGGCGCTCATCTGTAAATGCTCTGCGGATTCTTCAACACCGGCTCGACCGCCTTCCACTGCCCCCCTTCGAGCGCCTGAAAGAAACACGAATGGCGGCCGGTGTGGCAGGCGATGCCCGGTTCATGACCGAGCTGTGACACCTTCAGCAGCACGACGTCGTTGTCGCAGTCGAGGCGGATGTCGTGCACCTGCTGCACATGGCCGCTCTGCTCGCCCTTGAACCAGAGTTTCGATCGCGAGCGGCTCCAGTACACGGCGCGCTGCGTTTCGGCCGTCCTGGCCAGCGCCTCGCGGTTCATGAAGGCGAACATCAGCACGTCGTTGCTGCCGACCTCCTGCGCGATCACCGGC
>JANNJX010000563.1:0-3632 GCA_031396005.1 Burkholderiales bacterium | reverse complement strand
TTGTTGTAACTTGAGCTCGATGCTCGCCATAATGGTTTGAGACTACTTCATCAAGAAACGACGCGCTCGCATGGACATCACCCAGCTGCTGGCCTTCTCGGTCAAGAACAAGGCCTCCGATCTGCACTTGTCGGCCGGCCTTCCGCCGATGATCCGCGTGCACGGCGACGTGCGCCGCATCAACGTCGATCCGCTCGAGCACAAGCATGTGCACGACATGGTGTACGACATCATGAACGACGGTCAACGCAAGCACTACGAAGACACGCTGGAGTGCGACTTCTCTTTCGAGATCCAGGGCCTGGCGCGGTTCCGCGTCAACGCCTTCAACCAGAACCGCGGCGCCGGCGCCGTGGTCCGGACGATTCCGAGCAAGATCCTGACGCTCGAACAGTTGATCGCGCCGAAGGTCTTCGCCGAGCTGTCGCTGCGTCCGCGCGGCCTCGTGCTCGTCACCGGCCCGACCGGCTCGGGCAAGAGCACGACGCTGGCCGGCATGGTCAACCACTTGAACGAGAACATGTACGGCCACGTGTTGACGGTCGAGGATCCGATCGAGTTCGTGCACGAGTCGAAGAAGTGTCTCGTGAATCAGCGCGAGGTCGGGCCGCACACGCTGTCGTTCAACAACGCGCTGCGCGCTGCGTTGCGCGAAGACCCGGATGCGATCCTGGTCGGCGAAATGCGCGATCTGGAAACGATCCGCCTGGCACTGACCGCCGCCGAGACGGGCCACATGGTGTTCGGCACGCTGCACACGTCGAGTGCCGCCAAGACGATCGACCGCATCGTCGATGTCTTCCCTGCCGCCGAAAAGGACATGGTGCGGTCGATGCTGTCGGAGTCGCTGATCGCCGTCATCTCCCAGACGCTGTGCAAGCTGAAGGACGGCACCGGCCGTGTGGCTGCGCACGAAATCATGATCGCCACGTCGGCGATCAAGAACCTGATTCGCGAAAACAAGGTGGCGCAGATGTACTCGGCCATCCAGACCGGCCAGAGCCTGGGCATGCAGACGCTCGATCAGTGCCTGACCGAGATCGTGCGCCGCAACATCATCTCGCCGGCCGAAGCGCGCGCCAAAGCCCGCATCCCCGACAACTTCCCCGGCTAGACATTTTCCGGATAGACCATGGAACGCGACCAAGCCTCCAAATTCGTCAACGACCTGCTGCGCCTGATGGTCAGCCGCAATGGCTCGGACCTGTTTCTCACATCCGACTTTCCGCCGGCAATCAAGGTCGACGGCAAGATCACCAAGGTCAGCCCGCAACCGCTGACGGGCCAGCACACGATGGCGCTGGCGCGAGCGGTGATGAACGACAAGCAGGCCGCGGAGTTCGAGAAGACGAAGGAGTGCAACTTCGCCATCTCGCCGACCGGCATCGGGCGCTTTCGCTGCAACGCGTTCGTGCAGCAGGGCAACGTCGGCCTGGTGATGCGCACGATCCCGCAGACCATCCCGACGATCGACAGCCTGGGACTGCCGCAGGTCTTGAAAGACGTGGCGATGACCAAGCGCGGCCTGGTGATCTTCGTCGGCGCCACCGGCTCGGGCAAGACCACCTCGCTGGCCGGCATGGTGGACTACCGCAACGAGAACTCGTTCGGCCACATCATCACTGTCGAAGACCCGGTGGAGTTCGTGCATCCGCACAAGAACTGCATCGTCACGCAACGCGAGATCGGCATCGACACCGAGGACTGGTTCTCGGCGCTGAAGAACATGCTGCGCCAGGCGCCGGACGTGATTTTGATGGGCGAGATCCGCGACCGCGAAACGATGGAGCATGCCGTCGCCTTCGCCGAAACCGGCCACCTCTGCATGGCCACGCTGCACGCCAACAGCGCCAACCAGGCGCTGGACCGCATCATCAACTTCTTCCCCGAAGAGCGCCGCGCGCAGTTGCTGATGGATCTGTCGCTGAACCTGCGCTCGCTGGTGTCGCAGCGCCTGTTGCCGCGGCAAGAGGGCAAAGGCCGCATCGCCGCGGTCGAGGTCCTGCTCAACACGCCGCTGATCGCCGACATGATCTTCAAGGGCGAGGTCGGCGAGATGAAGGAGCTGATGAAGCGCTCGCGCGAGCTCGGCATGCAGACCTTCGATCAGGCGCTGTTCGATCTGTACGAAACCAACCTCGTCACCTCCGAAGACGCGTTGCGCAACGCCGATTCGGTCAATGACCTGCGCCTGCAGATCAAGCTCAACAGCCAGCGCGCGCGCTCGTCGGATCTGGCGGCGGGCACGGAGCATCTGAGCATCGTTTGAGTGGAGTCATGCGGGCATACTTGTCCGCATGAGCACTTCAAATCCCAAGCAATACGTGCCGATCGTTGCGCACGATGTGGCCTTCCTCGGCCTGGGCGTGATGGGCCTGCCGATGGCCGGCCACTTGGCGCGCGCCGGGCACCGCGTCACCGTCTTCAACCGCACCGCCGCCAAGGCGCAAGCCTGGGCCGCCGAGTACGGCGGCAAGTCGGCGGCGACGCCGCACGAAGCCGCCGCGGGCGCGTCGATCGTTTTCGCCTGCGTCGGCAATGACGACGACTTGCGATCGGTGGCGCTCGGCGACGACCTTGGAGGCGGCGCCCGTGGCGCCACAGGCGCCTTCGCCGGCATGGCGCGTGACGCAGTCTTCGTCGATCACACCACCGCATCGGCCGCTGTCGCGCGTGAGTTGCATGCCGCGGCCCGCGCCCGCGGCCTGCACTTCATCGATGCCCCGGTGTCCGGCGGTCAGGCCGGCGCCGTCAACGGCGCGCTGACCGTGATGTGCGGCGGCGACGTTGCACCATTCGACAGGATCCAGCCGGTGGCGATGGCGATGGCCAAGGCGGTGACGCGCATCGGCGAGTCGGGCGCCGGGCAGCTCGCCAAGATGGTCAACCAGGTCTGCGTCGCCGGGGTGGTGCAGGGCCTGGCCGAAGGCATCGCCTTCGGCCAGAAGGCGGGCCTGGACATGAAGCTCGTGCTCGACGTCATCGGCAAAGGCGCTGCGCAAAGCTGGCAGATGGACAACCGCGGCACGACGATGGCCGGCGACCAATTCGACTTCGGCTTCGCCGTCGATTGGATGCGCAAGGACCTGGGCCTCGTGTTGGGCGAAGCGCGCGGCAACGGCGCCCGGCTGCCGATGACGGCGCTGCTCGATCAGTTCTATGCCGACGTGCAGGCGATGGGCGGTGGGCGTTGGGACACGTCGAGCCTGATCCGCCGGCTCAAGAGCTGAGTGCGGCTACTTTTTCTGATCACCGAGTGTTCCCAACTCGGCCTCGGTCAGGATCTCGAACACGCGCACGACCTTCTGCACGCGCACGACCTTCTGCACGCCGGAGATGCTGCGCGCCAGCTCGGCGGCGCGCGCGGCTTCGCGTTCGGTGACGCGGCCGAGCAAATAGACCGTGCCGCGTTCGGTGACCACCTTGATCGCGCCGGACTGCAAGTCCTTCGCGTCGACATACGTCGCCTTGACCTTGCTCGTCAGGATGGTGTCGCCCGAGCGTGCCGCGAGCGAAGTGGCGCCCATCACCGCCAGATCGTTGACCGTCGAGCGCACGTTCTCGATGCGCGCGATCGCCTGCTCGACCGCCACGCGGTCGGCTTCGGTCGCGACCTCGCCGGTGATCAGCAC
>JANNJX010000554.1:0-2119 GCA_031396005.1 Burkholderiales bacterium | reverse complement strand
GCGCGCACGTCGGCGAGCAGCGGGCGGTTGGTCAGCGTGCCGGAGCGCAGGGCGCGCGGCGACACCTGCCAGGCGTCGATCAGGGAAATCAGGCCGAGCAGCGTGCTGTCGAGCGCGGGCGCGGCGCTCAAATCGAACTCGACACTGCTGCCGCTGCGCAGCAGGTTGGTCAGCGTCAGTCGCAGCGCTGATGGGTCAGCGTTGCAGCGCCAGTCGCCGGTGAGCGTGATGACCGCCTGACCCGCCGAAACTGCATCGACGCGGAACTGCGGCGCCTGGTTCGCGCCGCTGGGCAGCCTGCGCAGCCAGCGCCGCGCCGACCACGGCAACAGCCGCGTCAGCACCGTACCGGCGAGCATCCGGCCGTCGCTCCAATACCGGCGCCACAACTGCGGCTCCTGGACGATGCGCCAGACCCACTCCAGGCCCAGGCGCTGCATCCACGGCGGCGCGCGCTCGATGCTTTGCGCGGCGAAGTTGATGACCGCGCCGAGGTGGCTGATCACCGGCGCCTGCAGGCGCGCACGGTTGCGCTCGATCCAGGCCTGGCCCTTCTTGGCGCCGAGCGCGACGAGCACGAACTCGGCGCCGCTGGCGTTGATGCGCTCGATCGTGGCTGGTGAGCTCATCGCTTCGATGTCGCCGAAGCCGCCTTCGTCGTGACCGACGCACTCGAAGCCCTGCGCCTCTTCGTTCAACTGCGCCGCCGCGCGCGTGCCGACGCCGGGCGGGCCGCCGAAAAGAAAGAGCTTGATCGGCGGCCGCTCAGCCGAGCGGCCCGCGGCTTGCAAGCGCTCGAACAAGTCGGCGCCGGCGACGCGGCCGGGAAAGCCCAGCCCCATCCAACGTGCGGCGAGCACGATCGGAAAGCCGTCGGCGACGCTCAGATCGCTGCGCAATACCGAGCCGCGAAACTCGCGCTCGTGCGCCGCGGCGGCGACGAAGTTGACGTTGGGCGTGGACAGGAAGCACGGCCGCCGCGCGTCAACGCAGTGCTGGATGTGCCGCACCGCGCCGCCCAAGTCGATGCGGTCGAAGACCAGGCCGAGCAGCGCGTGCACGTCGCGGCCGAGGTCGAGCTCGCGCCGGCCGGCGATGCGCACGATCAGCGCATCGTCGTTGGCGTCACTCGCCTTCACGCTTGGCCCGCACCCAGGTCGATTGGCGCTTCCACAGGAAGGCGGCGTACATCGGCAGCTTGCGCAGCGCGTAGGCCGGCGCGGTGAGCAGCAGCTCGGACAGGGCGATGATGTCGCGGCCGGCCATGCGCCACGCAGCGAGGATGGCCAGCACCAGCAACGCCAGCGCGGCGGCGCTGATGAAGAGCGGCAACGCGCCCGCACCGAGCCACCACGCCAGCGCGCCGAGCAGCGCCAGGCCAAGCTGCAACTGCACCAGCAGCGCCAGCGGCGGCACCATCAGGTCGGCGGCCAGCGCCAGCAGGCGCGCGTCGGCGCGGCGCAGGCCGGCAACGATCAAGCGCGGGCCGTGGGCGAACATCAGCGCCAGGTTGCCATGCTCCCAGCGCCGGCGCTGCGACGCGGCGGCGGCGTCGCCGTCCGGGAACGTGCTGGTCACGCGCGCCTGCGGCGCGAACAGCGGCGGATGGCCGCGCAACGCCAGATCGACGCCGAGCTGCACGTCTTCGGCGATGTGGCCGCTGGCCAGCGGCGCGTCGCGCAGCAGCGCCCACGGGAACATCATGCCGGTGCCCATCAACTGGCACGGCGCACCGACGACCCACCCGCCGAGCGGGCGCACGCGGTTGCGCACGCGCCAGGCAATGGCCGAGACGCGGGCGCGCAGGCCCGCGCCGGCGGCGGCATTCATTTCGTAGAGCGCCTGCACCGGGCGGCCGCTCTGGCTGCACAAGCCGGCCAGCGTGTCCGCTGCGCCGGGGTCGAGCAGGCAATCGGCATCGACGATCAGCACCATCGCCGGTGGGCGTGCGGCGAGGTGGCGCACGCCGAAGTCGAGCGCGAAGCCTTTGCCGCGTTGATGCGCATCGCTGCGCTCGATGACTTCGGCGCCGGCCTGGCGGGCCAATGCCGCGGTGTCGTCGCTGCAGTTGTCGGCGACGACGAGCACGCGGTCGTCGGCTCGCAGTTGCGCCTTCAGA